>NZ_VFWS01000490.1:0-1230 GCF_006443065.1 Mesorhizobium sp. B1-1-5
ATACCTTTGGGCCGGTTGAAGACAAGCCCGCCCGCGACGGTCGAACAGGCCGGCCCAAAGGTATCGTCCCACTTGTTTGCCGGCAGGGCAAGGAAAATAGGTAGCCTCAGGGGCCGAGCGCGCGGTGCGGTTGCCGCTGACTTGCAAGCCGAACAGACCGGTTGCGTCGACGGCCATATCGGCCGAAACTAGGGTCTCGAAAGAAGAGCGGCGGCGCCGCCGCCCGCATCGCCACCAGTTCCAGGGATCGAACGATGAAGATCATTGCTTGCGGCAGCACGCCGACCGTCATCGCGCCGGAAAAGTACTTCACCGGCCGGGTGCTGCAGACGCCGATCATCGAGAGGGAGGCTCCGGCACGGCTGCGGGCGACATTGGTCAGCTTCGAGCCGGGCGCGCGGACCCACTGGCACACGCATCCGCTTGGCCAGACGCTGTACGTCACGTCGGGCGCCGGCCTCGCCCAGACCTGGGGCGGCCTCATCCAGGAGATCAGGGCAGGGGACGTCATCTCGTTCGCGCCAGGCGAAAAGCACGTCGTCCGGCACCTCGAACGGCGCGAAGGTCCAGCCGATGTTCTCGCGGGTCGCGGCGATCTCTGCCTCGCCCAGCGGCGCGCCATGCGTCTTCTCCGAGCCGCCGAGGTTGGGGGCGCCCTTGCCGATCATTGTGCGGCAGGCAATCAGCGACGGTCGATCTGACTGCCGCGCCGCCTCGATAGCCACGGCGACGGCTTCCATGTCGTGGCCGGAGACCGTTTGGACATCCCAGCCGGCGGCTTTGAAGCGCGCCGGCTGGTCCATCGACGTGGACAGGGAGGTTGGCCCGTCAATGGAGATCGCATTGTCGTCCCAGAAGACGATCAGGCGGGAAAGCTTCAGGTGGCCGGCGAGGTCGATCGCCTCGTGGCTGATGCCTTCCTGCAGGCAGCCGTCGCCTGCAATCACATAGGTATGATGGTTGACCAGATCGGCACCGTATCGGGCAGCAAGCATGCGCTCTGACAACGCCATGCAGACCGCCGTGGAAATGCCTTGTCCGAGCGGGCCGGTGGTGGTCTCGACACCAAGCGCGTGGCCATATTCGGGATGTCCGGCCGTGCGGCTGCCCAATTGCCGAAACCGCTGCAACTCCTCGATCGGCATGTCTTCATAGCCGAGCAGATAATGCAGCGCGTATTGCAGCTTCGAGCCATGGCCGGCTGAAAGCACGACACGGTCACGGTCCGGC
>NZ_VFWS01000491.1:0-1229 GCF_006443065.1 Mesorhizobium sp. B1-1-5
ATGCATGGTCGCGGAGCCGGCGACATGAAGGCTGGGCTCACGGCCTGCCTCTACGCGCTGGCCGCACTGCGCCGCCTCGGCTATCAGCCGGCCGCGAAGGTCTTCCTGCAATCGGTGGTCGAGGAAGAGTGCACCGGCAACGGCGCGCTCGCTTGCCTGCAGCGCGGTTACCGCGCCGACGCAGCCTTCATCCCCGAACCGCTGGAGCCGAAGCTGATGCGGGCGCAGGTCGGCCCGATCTGGTTTAGGGTCGAGGTCGACGGCGATCCCCAGCATGCGTCGGGCGCTTTCTCGGCCGGCGCCAACGCCATCGAAAAGGCTTTCCTCATCATCCAGGCGTTGAAGCAGCTCGAAATCGTCTGGAACGCGCGCAAGGTCGACGACAGGCATTTCTGCGATCACCCGCATCCGATCCGTTTCAATCTGGGCAAGATCGAAGGCGGCGAATGGACATCGAGCGTCCCCGCGCGCTGCGTGTTCGAGATGCGTGTCGCCACCTATCCCGGCCAGAAGCTGGAGGATGCCAGAGCCGAGCTCGAGGCCTGCATCGCCGACGCGGCCCGCGCCGATCCGTTCATGGCCAACCGCCCGCCCAGGATCCCCTACAATGGCTTCATGGCCGAGGGCTATGTGCTGGAGGGCGCCGACGAGATGGAAACCGTGCTGCGTCGTAGCCATACCGCCGTCTGGGGCGAGCCGCTGCAGGAACACGTCACCTCTGCCACCACCGATGCGCGCTTCTTCGGCCTCTACGCTGACACGCCGGCCATCGTCTACGGTCCGATCTGCCGCATGCCGCATGGCTATGACGAAGCGGTGGACCTTGATTCCGTACGCAAGGTCACCCAGACAATCGCACTGTTCATCGCCGACTGGTGTGGGCTGGAGCCTGTCGACCCCGAGGCAAGGCCATGACCGGCGCCGTGACCAATGCATTCGGCGAGACGCTGGCCGAGGACGCGCCCGATGTCTCGATCGCCGATGCGCTTGCCATCCTGCGCCAGCACTACGGCCTTGCCGGCACCGCTCAGCCCTTGCCCGGGGAGCGCGACCACAATTTTCACATCCGCACCGACAGCAATGGCGAGTTTGTCCTGAAAATCTCGCATCCGGCGGAAGAGGCCGGCTTCACCGATTTCCAGAACAGGGCGCTGGACCACATCCTTGCGGTCGACCCCGCTTTACCGATTCCTTCGGTGCGCAAAAGCCTCGATGGCGATGCGCAGTTC
>NZ_VFWS01000492.1:0-1228 GCF_006443065.1 Mesorhizobium sp. B1-1-5
CCCCCCCCTTGTGGGGGAGTTGGCGGGCAGGACAGAGGGGGGCGCCTTGGCGCCTGCCTTGCGCACTATGCACCTCGCCGGCCACGCCTGATGGCCCCCCCACCATCCTCCGTCAAACCTGAATTCCCCTGGTGGCTGGCCGCCGCCCTTGTCCTTGCCTTGGCCGCCGCGCTCGCCATCGCCGCCTGCGATCTTTATGCCCAGGTCTTCGCCACTGTCGCCAAGGGCATCGGCGTCACCGTCTTCGTCACCATTGTCGCCTTCGCGCTGGCCTCAATCATCGGCCTCGGCATCGCGCTGATGGGATTGTCGGGTTCGCAGTGGCTGCGGCAGATCGCGCGTTTCTATGTCGAGATCATCCGTGGCGTACCGATCCTGGTGCTTTTGTTCTGGATCGCGTTTGCCGGCGCACCGGCTTTCGTCGCCGCCTGGAACGCGCTGACCGCGCCGCTGCAGAGCACCGGCTATCTCGGCGAGTTGCAGGTGCGCGACGTCTCGCTCTTGTGGCGCGCCGTCATGGCGCTGACCATCGGCTATTCCGCCTTCATCTCCGAAGTGTTCCGGGCCGGCATCCAGGCGGTCGAGAAGGGCCAGATCGAAGCGGCCAAGGCGCTCGGGCTCACGCGGGCGCAACGTTTCCGGCTCATCGTCTTTCCGCAGGCGATCCGTACCATCCTGCCGCCGCTCGGCAATGACTTCGTCGCCCTGGTCAAGGATTCCTCGCTGGTCTCGGTGCTCGGCGTCGCCGACATCACCCAGATGGGCAAGGTCTATGCCGCCGGTTCCTTCCGCTTCTTCGAGACCTATTCGATAACAGCCTACATCTATCTTATCCTGACCGTCGGCTTGTCTTTGGCGCTCCGGGCGCTGGAACGGCGGTTGCGCCGCCAGCATCAGGAATAGTGTTTCGGCAAGGACGGCGTTACGCTCCGGTTGCGCACTGGAGGAGGAGCATGCCCAGGAACGTCGACAAGGCCAATGCTGCGCTGGATTCGGTCTATACGGCCGATACGCCCGAAACCCTGGCGCAGGCCTATGCCGCATGGGCCGCGACTTATGACAGCGAGACCGCCTCGCTCGGTTATCTCCTGCCGTTCCTCATCACCGCCTGGGTGGCGCGCCACGTGCCTGCGGGCGAAGGGCCGCTGCTCGACGCCGGCTGCGGCACTGGCCTGTCCGGGCCGTCGCTGAAGGCGCTGGGCTACGGCGATATCGCCGGGCTCGACCT
>NZ_VFWS01000493.1:0-1226 GCF_006443065.1 Mesorhizobium sp. B1-1-5
TCCTTGATCAGTGCCGGGAACGTCTCGAAGGGCTGATGCGCCGACAGCATGTCGTTGTAGGAGGTGATGATACCGAGGTTCGGCACCTTGTCGGCACCCAGCGCCACTTTCTCCGAGGGGCTGCACACGGCAAAGCCATGGGCAAGATTGCCGCAGGACAGCACCGCCCGGTTGGCGGTCTGGTTCGATGCGCTGGCGATGCGGCCGAGATAGCGCTCGCGGCCCGGCTTGGAGCGTTGGCGGATGCGCTCCGTGATGGCTTCGATATCGCGTCTGGCGGTCATGGCGTTCGGTCCTTTCAAGCGAGGTCCCGGAAACTTCCTCCCGCCGTTTGCCGGGACCAGATAAGTCTAGAGTTAGGGTGCCCAGAAAACCTCTACAGGCCTGGGGGCGGCGTCGAGCACGGCGCGGATCGGCTTTCGCGGACCGGGTGCCACCGCGCCGTCGAAGGCCGTGCGTTTGTCCTCGCCCTCTATGTGCAGCGCCAGGAAGCCGGCATCGACGATGCGCGCCAGCGACAGGGTCAGCCGCGGCTCGCCGGCGCTTGCCGCATGAACCGGCAGCACGATCCTGTGCGAGGACGGGTCGAGCAATTTCGCCAGATCGTCGGCGTCGGGAAAGAATGAGGCGGTATGGCCGTCAGGTCCCATGCCGAGCACGGCGACGTCGAGCGGCCAGGGCAGGGACTGGAGCGCCGCATTGTCCGATGCCGCGGCATCCTCGATGCTGACGGCTTCGTGATAGAGCGGCACGAACCGTGCCGCCGCAGCCGCGTTCTGCAACAGATTGGCGGCCACCAGTCCGGCATTGGAACGCGGCGAGGAGGCCGGCACGAAGCGCTCGTCGATCAGCGTCACCGTTACCTTGTCCCAGGCGATCGGTATTCCCGACAGGGCAGCAAAGAATTTTGCCGGCGTCGTGCCGCCGGAAACGGCCAGTAACGCCGTGCCGCGCGCCGCGATTGCCTTTGCCAGCCGGTCGGCGACGCGGCCGGCCAGCGCAGCCGCCAGTTCCGCGCGGTCGGAAAAGCCATTCCAGTTGTAGCTGGCGCTGTTCAATTGCTCTCGTGCCATGTCCGCCCGTCACGTTCGATCAGCGCTATCGAGGCCGAAGGTCCCCAGGTGCCCGCCGTATAGCCCTGCGCCTCCTGCCTGGCGCTTTCCCAGGCGTTCTGGATCGGGTCGATCCTCCTCCACGCGGCCTCGACCTCGTCGCGGCGCATGAAC
>NZ_VFWS01000494.1:0-1217 GCF_006443065.1 Mesorhizobium sp. B1-1-5
GGCTGCGACCAGCCACTGTTCGAATCCAAGCTGAAGTTCGAGAGCGGCACCGGCTGGCCGAGCTTCAACGATCCGGTTCCCGGTTCCATCGAGACCACGACCGACCGCAGCTACGGCATGGTCCGCACGGAATGCCATTGCGCTCGCTGCGGCAGCCATCTCGGCCACGTCTTCGAGGACGGCCCGCCGCCGACCGGGCTGCGCTACTGCATCAACGGCGTGGCGCTGAGATTCGAGCCGGCGGCCTGAGCGCGGCCTCGCCAACGCTTCCTGCGAAGGGCGGCCTCGGCCGCCTTTTTCGTGCAGCATTGTCAGACGACGACTGTTGCGATCAGCCAGAGCGCCGAACCCAGCATAGCAAGGGAGGCCTTGGCGCCCCCGGTTCGCTCCGCCGTCCGCCAGACGGCCGAGGTCAGGAAGATGTTGTAGGGCACCGGCGCGAAATGCACCGCCAGCACAAGACCGAGCGGCGTCTTCACCCCCAGCAGAATGAGCGCCGCCACGGACGATGCAATGTTGATCGCCGTGCCGACGAGCACCATATCGCGCCAGAACAGCCGGTCGAGCCGCACCTGGCCATCCCAACGCGAGCGGAAGAAATCCGCGAGCATCGGCGGCCTATCCCTGTCCCAGAACTTCGGTGACAGCGCACTCGAACCGCGAGCATTCGGTCACCAGCCAGTCCGTCATGGCCGGCCAATTGTCCTCGGCAAAGCAGTTGACCCGCCACTGTGAATTGATGCCGAGGTTTTGTGCGCTCTGCTCCGGCCTGAGCTTCAGCCGTTCCTCGATCGCCGGCTGAAACGGCTTGAGGCGCACCCAGACGTCGGTTGCGCCAAGCTTCTCGTTACGGCCGAAGAAGACGCCGACCACATTCTCGCTCGGCGCCACGTACATGGAGAGCACCAGCGCAAATTCCGGCAGCCCGCGCTGCCAGAACCAGGGCCCTCGCCTCGCCAGCCGGGTTCTTTCTTCCGGGTGACGCTCGGCAAACAGCGTCCAGAAGCCGCGTTGGCGGAACTCCGAGGCCCTTCGG
Source organism: Mesorhizobium sp. B1-1-5 (assembly GCF_006443065.1). Classification (NCBI taxonomy): domain Bacteria; kingdom Pseudomonadati; phylum Pseudomonadota; class Alphaproteobacteria; order Hyphomicrobiales; family Phyllobacteriaceae; genus Mesorhizobium; species Mesorhizobium sp. B1-1-5. The sequence goes on from NZ_VFWS01000494.1 coordinate 1,037, forward strand.
CCGCCGAAGTCGAACTCACTCATCGCCGACCCCGGACGTCACGAGATGCCTCGCCTTACACCATGCCGAGGGCGGCCTTGTAGAGGTCCAGGATGGACTCCTCCTCCTGGCGCTCGGCCTGGTCCTTCTTGCGCAGCCGCACGATCGTGCGAACCGCCTTGGTGTCGAAGCCGGTGCCCTT
>NZ_VFWS01000495.1:0-1216 GCF_006443065.1 Mesorhizobium sp. B1-1-5
AGCCGAAGCGGATCAGGCCGAAACGCTCGCCGATGGCGATCGAGCCGCCGGTCTCGGCCCAGCAGACGATGCGCCGCGCCACGAGGCCAGCGATCTGCACTGCCGCGACGGTGCCGTTGGGGCTGTCGATGACCAGCCCGTTGCGCTCGTTCTCGGTGCTTGCCTTGTCGAGTTCGGCATTGAGGAATTTCCCCGGCCGATGCTCGATACGGGAAATCTTGCCGCGCACCGGGGCGCGGTTCACGTGGCAGGAAAAGACGTTCATGAACACCGATATGCGGGTCATTTCGGCATTGCCGAGGCCAAGCTCGCGCGGCGGCACGGCCGGGCCGACCGCCGAGATGACGCCATCGGCGGGGCTCACCACCAGACTGTCATCGACCGGCGTCACCCGCTCGGGATCGCGGAAGAAATAGGCGCACCAGGCGGTGAGGATGAGCCCGATCCAAAACAGGATCGAGGAGAAATAGCCGAGGAAAAGCGTGCCCGCGCCGAAGGCGGCGATGAACGGATAGCCCTCGCGATGGATCGGTACGAACGCGTTCTTGACCGTATCGACAAGGCTCATGGGATGGGGCAGTCCCTGTTTCAGGTCCGGCCTCAATAACCGAAACACCCTCTGCCCGCAACGCGACAATGGGGAAGGAGGGGCGCGCAGTAGCCTTTTAGAATTGTCGGCCGCCATGTCGGCAAGCCATACGCTCGCCCGTCCTTGGCAGGACAGTGCCCCGCGACGCCTTCGGAACGGTGACGTGGGTCACGCAGCCAAGGAGCCAGCAATGTCATCCGTTGCCGAGAACGCCAAGATTATCGCCAAGGGCCTCGCTTTCGGGGAATCGCCGCGTTGGCATGAGGGACGCCTGTGGCTCTGCAACTGGGGTACCGGAGAGATCGTCGCCGTGAGCGAAGACGGCAAGAGCAGGGTGATGCTCACCGTGCCAGCGGTCCTGCCCTACTCCATCGACTGGCTGCCGGATGGCAGGTTGCTCGTGATTTCAGGCCGCGAAGGCCTGCTGCTAAGGCAGGAGGTGGATGGCAGGCTCGTCACCCATGCCGATCTGCGCGACCTCTCGAAAAGCCCGTGGAACGAGATCGTCGTCGATGGGCGCGGCAACATCTATGTCAATGGCGGCGGGCCGGCGCCGGCGCCCGGCCAGCATTTCGGCCCGGGCACGATCGTACTGATCACGCCGGACGGGACGGCCAGGCAAGTGGC
>NZ_VFWS01000496.1:0-1213 GCF_006443065.1 Mesorhizobium sp. B1-1-5
TTGAATGGCTTGATGATCGCTTCGATCTTTTTCATGTAAAAAGTGGCCTCCACTGCCAAAAAAACGGGTTGTGAGCCCCCGCTTGCGCCTCCATCAAGCACGAATTGTGCCAATTGGCGGGATTTCAAGCGGTGTCATTCGATTCCAGAACCATGCCGCACGAAGATGCAAATTCGCATCGTTCACTGCATCCAGCGCGCGACGGATGGCTGCAAACCTACGCGGCGTCGGTGTTTATGTCTGCCCGATATTTAGGCGTATTGTTTATTTGGTGGGCATTGCTCAGCTTGGCTGGGACCGCGCCAACTCCTCTGCGTTTGCGTCGAGCCGAAAACTGGACAATGCTTGATCGAATGCGGATCGGCAATCCATGAGCAACGAACTTCTTTCTCCCGAGGAGATGAGCGAGGCGGATCGGTTGACGATTGCCGCCGGCGCAATCGACGGCATCGGCCTGATGCGCCGTGCAGGCGAAGCCGTCGCGGCCGAAATATTCAGGCGCTATCCGGCGGCGAAGCGGGTCCATGTGCTTTGCGGTCCCGGCAACAATGGCGGCGATGGCTATGTCATAGCCCGCTGCCTGGCAACCGCTGGTGTCGACACGGTGGTCTGGGCGTCGGGCACGCCGAAGCCGGGCAGCGATGCCGCGCTGGCCGCCGGTGAATGCCCGGTGAAGCCTCGATCGCTTGCGAATTTCGCGGCTGAGGCCGGCGCTGTCGTCGTCGACGCCCTTTACGGCGCAGGGCTGTCCAAACCGCTGTCCAGTGAAGCGGCGAGAACGGTTGGCGTGGTGACAAGCCTGGCCTTGCCGGTCGTCGCGGTCGATCTGCCATCAGGCGTTTCCGGGGACAGCGGCCAAGTGCTCGGCCATGCTTTTCGGGCCGGGGTCACCGTCACCTTTGCACGCAAAAAACCTGGCCATCTTCTGCTCCCCGGGCGCAAGCTGTGCGGGGAGGTCGTGCTGGCCGATATCGGCATCACCGACGGTGTCATTGCGCGGATTCGACCCCAGACGTTCGAGAACACGCCGGCGCTTTGGCTCGACGTTTTTCCGATTCCGGGTGTCGATACGCACAAGTACAAGCGCGGCCATGTCGGCGTCTTTTCCGGTGGCCCGAATGCCACCGGCGCGGCGCGGCTTGCGGCGCTTGCCGCGGCCCGTATCGGGGCAGGAGCGGTGACGGTCCTATCCCCGGCGAACGCCATGCAGGTG
>NZ_VFWS01000497.1:0-1212 GCF_006443065.1 Mesorhizobium sp. B1-1-5
CCTGCTCGACGCTCTGTCCTTGGCGCTTGGGGCTCGCGGTGACGCTTCCCTGGTGCGCCACGGCGCGGCACAGGGCCAGGTGATTGCCGTGTTCGACGTGCCGCGCAACCATCCGGTGCGCGCGTTGCTTGCCGAGAATGCCATCGAGGACGACGGCGACATCATCCTGCGCCGCTTGCAGACTGTGGACGGCCGCACCCGCGTCTTCGTCAACGATCAGCCGTCCAGCGTGACGCTGATGCGCGACGTCGGCCGCGCGCTGGTCGAGATCCACGGCCAGCATGACGAACGCGCCCTTGTCGATCCCGGCGCGCATCGCGACGTGCTCGACGCCTTCGGCGGCCATCTCGGCGCCGTCCGGTCGACGGCCGAGGCCTGGCGGCACTGGCGCGCCTGCGAGCAGGAGCTCTCGCGCCATCGTGCCAAGGTGGCGGCGGCGGCGCGCGAAGCGGACTACCTGCGCGCAGCGGTCACGGAGCTGACCAAGCTCGATCCGCAGCCGGGTGAGGAGACTGAGCTTGCCGACTTGCGCGCCCACATGATGCGGGCCGAGAAGATCGCCTCCGAAATCCACGACGCGCAGGACGTGCTTTCGGGTCCATCCTCGCCCTTGCCGCAACTGGCCAGCCTGCTCAGGCGGTTGCAGCGCAAGGCCGGCGAGGCCCCCGGGCTGCTCGACGAAGTGGTCAAGTCGCTGGATGAGGCGATGCTGTCGCTCGACGCGGCGCAGTCGGGTGTCGAGGCGGCTTTGCGCGCCACCGAATATGATCCACAGCGGCTGGAAAAGGCGGAAGAGCGGTTGTTTTCGCTGCGCGCGGCATCGCGCAAGCACAGCGTTGCCGTCGATGATTTGGCGCAATTGCGCGACACGATGGTTGCCGATCTTGCCGATCTCGATGCCGGCGAGGAGCGCCTTCATGGGCTGGAAAAGCAGGCGGCCGCAGCGCGCGAAGCCTATGATATCGCCGCCGCGCAGTTGTCCTCGCTTCGCCATGCCGCGGCGGTCGGGCTGACCAAGGCGGTGATGGCCGAACTGCCGGCGCTGAAGCTCGAACGCGCCGCCTTCATCGTCGAGATGAAGAGCGAGGCCGAGAGCCGCATGGAAGAGGGCATAGACCAGATCGAGTTCTGGGTGCGCACCAATCCCGGCACCCGGCCTGGGCAGATGATGAAGGGTGCTTCCGGCTGCGAGCTTTCGCGCTTCCTGCTGGC
>NZ_VFWS01000498.1:0-1210 GCF_006443065.1 Mesorhizobium sp. B1-1-5
AGAAGGATGACGACGCGCTGGAATTCCTCCAGGCCGGCGGCGGCCAGGCGAACGACATCACGTGGATCGCGGAATCGGACGGCGCGCTGCTGATCGGGACGCTCGGCGGCATCCGCGCACTCTCCGGCTCCGGCATCGACGAGGCATTGACGCCCTCCTCGTTCAAGAACCGGCGCTCGCGCACGTCGGGCTGTGCCCGCATCCGCCCCGTCGATGCCGGCCAGTCGTTCCTCTATGTCACGCGCTCGCGCCGCTCGATCGCCGAGCTGACGCAGGCTTCGACCGGCCGCTTCACCTCCGACGATATCGGCCAGATCTCCGAGCATATCGCAAAGCGTGGCGTGGTCGAGCTGGCGTTCCAGACCGACCCCGACCCGATGCTCTGGTTTCCGCTCGATACTGGCGAGCTCGGCGGCTACACCCACCAGCCCTCGCAGGAGGTGCGCGGCATGCACCGCCACCGCCTCGGCGGTACCGTCGCCGGTTCCGGCTGGGCGGCCGTCGAAAGCGCTGTCGTGACGCCGGGCCAGGATGGCGTCGACGACATCTGGCTGATCGTCAGGCGGACCACCGGCGGCGTGACCAGGCGCTATATCGAGATCATGACGGCGCCGTTCGAGTATGGGGCGCTGGAGGATGCCTTCCAGGTCGATTGCGGCCTGACCTATTCGGGCGCCGCCGTCAACACCGTGTCCGGGCTTGGCCATCTCAACGGCGAAAAGGTCGACGTGCTGGCCGACGGCAAGGTCTATCGCGGGCTGCCGGTCGCCTCCGGCCAGGTGACGCTGCCCGGCGGCGCCGTCGCGGCCAGATGGCAGGCCGGGCTTGAGTTCCAGTCGCAGGCCGACACGCTGGAGCTCGACGTCGCCGGCCGGGACGGCTCGATCCTCGGGCGACGCAAGAAGCTGGCGGGGGTCATCCTGTCGCTGCTCGAAACCGACACGACAGGGCTTCAGGTGCAGTCGCTGATCCGCGGCCGCTGGGAAAGCGTGCGCATGCCCTCCCTCGTCGCGCCCGACGGCAAGGCGACCCTGTTCACCGGCAATGTCGAGGTGCCCATCGACGACAGCTGGGAAGGGCAGGGCCGGGTGCGGATCCGCCACGTCAACCCGACGCCCTGCACGATACGCGCGTTCACGCCGGTGTTCGACGCCGAGCCCTAGGGCGAGCTGGCGTTCCTCGCCCCCGCGAGGCGGGGGAGAGGTGGCCG
>NZ_VFWS01000499.1:0-1208 GCF_006443065.1 Mesorhizobium sp. B1-1-5
GGCGTGTGGCGCTGGTCAACACGCTCGGTATACCCTTCATCATCCATGGCCGCAGCGAAGGTTTCGATTTCGACTATCCCTATCTCGACATCGACAATGAGGGCGCCTTTCACGAGGCGGCGCGACTGCTCGTCCAGCTCGGCCACCGGCGGCTGGCGCTGATTAATGGCGATGACCGCGAAACCTTCGCCGTGCATCGCGAGCGAGGCGTGCGCCGGGCGCTCGCCGCGAGCGGCCTGACCTTGGGCGACCGCCATGTCTGCTCCGTTGCCATGACCGAGGAGAACGGCTATCGCGCCGCCCGGCGCCTGCTCGAACAGGACGGCGCGCCGACCGCGATCGCCTGCTCCAGCCTGATCATGGCGCTCGGCGTCGTGCGCGCCGTGCGCGACCTCGGCCTGAGCATCCCCGGCGACATCTCATTAATTGCACATGACGACGTCTTCCCATGGCTGAAGCCGGAGAATTTCTCCGTACCGCTGTCGACGACGCGCTCCTCGATCCGGCTCGCCGGCGCCCGCATCGCCGAGCGTCTGGCCGCACGGATATCGGGCCTGGAAGAGGGCCCGCGCGGCGAGGTCTGGCCGGTCGACCTGGTGATCAGGGGGTCGGTTGCCGGAGCGCCTGCCTAGGGTTAGAGCCAATCGCTCCGAGGGGCCGAGTTCGACCGCTTGCGGGCGTTGCCGGACGATCGATTGCAGTGTCATGGATAGTGGTCTGCCTGCACCGCGCTTGCTTTGGCTTTTAGAGGGTGGCAACCAGTAAGCCGAAGCCATCAACCAGCCCTCCTGGATGCCCACTTGCCCATATTCCCGTTCTCCGAAATGGATCCAATCCAACATCCTGGCCCACCGCCGAAGCGTTCGGAGGTGGTCATCATTGGTGGCGGCATTATCGGCGTAACGACGGCTCTTTTCCTGGCGGAGCGGAACATTCCGGTCACGCTGCTGGAAAAAGGCCGCGTTGCGGCCGAACAATCGTCCCGAAATTGGGGCTGGATTCGAAAGCAGGGGCGCGACGCAGATGAACTGCCAATTGTCATCGAGGCTTTTCGCCTATGGCGGCAACTGGCTGAGGAATGCGGCGAAGACATCGGGCTGGACCAGACAGGTGTGACCTATCTGGCGAACTCCGACAAGGACATGGCCGATTTCGAAGAATTCATGAAGATCGCCGCGATCCATGGGCTCGACACTCGCCTCCTGGAT
>NZ_VFWS01000005.1:0-127908 GCF_006443065.1 Mesorhizobium sp. B1-1-5
GTCGCGGAGGCTCCGGCCAACTACCAACGTCTGCGCTGACCGTAGCCGAATAACCGTCACTCCGCCGGAACCACCGCCTCGCCCCTGTCCACATCGCAATCACCCGTCGCCAGCCGACATTGACCGGCGAGCACGGTGGCCAGCGCGATGGCGCCTGCCGCGACCGAAACCCAGAACCCGTTCTGCGGACCGAAATTGTCGACCATCCAGCCGGCGGCAAAGGAGCCCAGCGCCATGCCGATGCCGATGCCGGTCGTCACCCAGGTAACGCCTTCGGTCAGCATCGCCGCCGGCACGTGGCGTTCGATCAGGCCGAAGGCGGTGATGAAGGTCGGCGAGATCGCGACGCCGCTGACAAAGACGGCGAGCGCCAGCGTCGGCACGGTGTCGGCGAAGAGCAGTGGCAAGGTGGTGAGCGCGATCGCGGTGACCGCGACCGCCAGTTGCCGCTGCAGCGGCGCCTTAAGGCTGAGCGCGCCGACGATGATGCCGAGCATGAAGGATCCCAGCGCATAGACGCCGATGACGAGGCTCGCCGCCTCAGGTTGGCCGAGCTCTTTGGTGATCGCCACCGTCGTCACTTCCGTCGTGGCGAAGGTCGCGCCGACGAAGATCAGCGCGAAGGTGATGATCTGCACCGGCCGCAGGCGGATCGCCGACCCGGCCGCGCCATGTTCGGCCGGGCGGACGGGCGGCTCGGACGAGCGCTGCAGCAGGAATGCCGCCGAGCCGAGCGCAAGCAGCAACGTGCTGACGACCATGCCGGCTTCCGGGAAGAACGCCGCGCTCAAGCCCACCGACAGCGAGGCGCCAGCGACATAGACCAACTCGTCCGCCGCCGATTCGAAGGCAAACGCCGTGTTGAGCTCCGGCCGGTCGCGGAAGATCTCGGTCCAGCGCGCCCTGACCAGCGCCGGGATGCTGGGCATGGCGGCGGCAAGCAGCGCCGACCCGAACAACGTCCAGACCGGCCAGTGCTGGTTGGCCGCGACGATCAATGTCGCGAAGGAAAGCACCGAGACGAGCGTCATGGGTGCTGCGATCGCCGTCTGGCCGCGCCGGTCCACCAGCCGCGACACTTGCGGCGACAGGAAAGCGTTGACCAGCGCATAGATCGCCGAGACGGCGCCGGCCAGCCAATATTCGCCATGCGTCTGCGACAGCATCGCCACGATGCCGATCGGCGCCATGGCGATCGGCAAGCGCGCGATGAAAGCCGCCGCGGCGAAGCCTTTCGTGCCGGGAGCCCGAAAGATGTCCGAATAAGGGTTTCGCATGATCCTGCTCCTCGACAACGGTGCACACTAAAATTACATACGCTGCGTATGACTGTGAGATAGTTCATACGCCACGTATGTCAATTGGCATACGAGGCGTATGTGAATAGGGCCAGAACCATGCACAGACCGCGCAAGGAGATGATCGCCGAGACGCGCGCCAAGCTGATCGCAGCCGCTCGCCATGCTTTCGGCACGATAGGCTATGCCGAGGCCTCGATGGACGATTTCACCGCGTCGGCCGGCCTCACGCGCGGCGCGCTCTACCATCATTTCGGCGACAAGAAGGGACTGCTGCAGGCGGTGATCGCCGAGATCGACGGCGAAATGGCTGTGCGGGTGAACGAGGTGGCTTCGAAAGCGCCGACCCGCTGGCAGCATTTCGTCGACGAATGCACCACCTATATCGAGATGGCGCTGGAGCCGGAAATCCAGCGCATCATGTTCCGCGACGGCCCGGCGGTGCTCGGCGACCCGGCGCAGTGGCCGAATGCCAGCGCCTGCACCGCCTCGATGACCAACCATCTGACCAGGCTGCAGGAAGAGGGCGAGGTCGTTCCGGAGCTTGATCCCGAGACGACCTCACGGCTGATCAATGGCGCCAGCAGCCAGGCCGCGCAGCGCATCGCCAATTCGACGGACCCCGAGGCAACCTCGAAAAAGGCGATCGCTGCCTTCAAGCAGTTGCTCGAAGGCTTGCGAAAGAAGCCTTGACGGCACGCTCGGGTAACCAAGCCACCGGCTTGTGCACCGGTTTCGGGCCGGCGCAACCCTGCCGCGATTGACAATCGCCGGGGCAAGCGCATGCTCCTTCGCCATCTATTACAGCGCCGCGCGTTCTTTGAACGCGCAAAGGAACGCTGTAAAACTTTAATTCGGCGCATGATCCTTTTCCGAAAATCGATTCCGATTTTCGGGGTCATGCGCAGGATGAGGGGGACTCGGGGCATGTGGGACTTCAGCATCGCCAGATCTGTGTCGATCATGATGCGGACATGGCCGTTCATCGTCTTTCGCATGATCGTCTATTTCGGCATCACGGTCGCCTACATCATGGCGACCGGCACGGGCGCCAGCGTCGGCTACGGCGTCGGTCACATCTCGACCGATCCCGACGGGCCGGTGTCCTTCGCGCTTTGGGGCGGCGTGGTCGGCTTCGGCGTCGTCTCGATCGCCGTCTACTGGATCCGCGAATACATCCTCTATGTGTTGAAAGCGGGCCATATCGCCGTCATGGTGCATCTGATCGACGGCCATGACATTCCCGACGGCCAGGGCCAGATCGCCTACGCCAAGGAAGTGGTCACCCAGCGTTTTGCCGAGGCGAATATCCTTTTCGTCGTCGACCAGCTGGTCAAGGGCGCCATCCGAGCCATCACCGGCCTGATCGGCGGCATCGCCGCCTTCCTGCCCATTCCGGGCCTGAGCGGCATCGTCAGCTTCATCAACACGGTGATCCGCCTGTCGCTGACCTATGTCGACGAGATCATCCTCGGCTACAACATCCGCATCAATTCGAGCTCGCCTTTCGAGACGGCGCGGCAAGGCGTCGTGCTCTACGCGCAAAACGGCAAGCACATGGTCAAGAACGCCGTCTGGCTGGCGGCGATCATGTGGGGCGTGTCCTTCGTCATCTTCCTGTTGATGCTGGCGCCCGCAGCCGCCATTCTGTGGGTCATGCCGGGCCAGCTTGCCGGCTGGGCTTTCGTGCTCGCCATCGTCTTTGCCTGGGCCTTCAAGGCATCCTTCATCGAGCCTTTTGCCATCGCCTCGCTGATGCAGGTCTATTTCGAAGCCATCGAAGGCCAGGTGCCCAATCCCGAATGGGATCGGCGGCTCGCCGAGACCTCGTCCAAATTCAGGGAACTGCGCGACAAGGCGCTGGGCTCTCTCGGCGGTGGCTCGCGCTGGGATACGCCAAGGGCCGCCTGATCATGGCTTTGATGCGCTGCCGAGCTTTGCGATCGCCGATTTGAGCGGCGTCTCGCCGGCGCCGCGAAACGTCTCGCTCATGATCAGTTCGGGCAGCGGCAGGCGCTTGCCCCAGCCATGCGCCTCGAGGTCCGGCTTCGGCGCGAAGGCCGAGACGCGGCCGACGCAGAGATAGGCGATCGGCGTGACATGCTCGGGGATCGCGAGAAGCCGCTTCAGCGCTTCGGTCTCGATGATGCTCACCCAGCCGACGCCGACGCCCTCGGCCCGCGCCGCCAGCCAGAAATTCTGCACTGCGCAGACGGTGCTGTAGAGGTCCATCTCCGGATTGTGCCAGCGCCCGAGCGGCGAGTCCTTCGAGCGCTGCCGGTCGCAGGTGATGCACAGATTGAGCGCGCTTTCGCAGATGCCTTCGAGCTTCAGCTTGCGGTAGAGCGCCTGCCGTTCCGCCTCGATCGCCGGCAATTCCTGCTCGCGCGCCGCGAGGAACAGGTCGCGCACTTGTCTGCGTCGCTCGGCATCGCGGATGACGATGAAATTCCACGGCTGCATATAGCCGACCGACGGGGCGTGATGGGCGGCGGTGATGAGCCGGGCCAGCACGCTGTCGTCGAGATCGTCGGGGACAAAATGGCTGCGCACGTCGCGCCTGGTGAACATCGCCCGGTAGACCGCGTCGCGCGCCAATTGGTCAAAGTCGTCGCCGCTCGCGGCGATCGCTGCTGCCGTCATCGCTTTTCCCCTTGCGACAAGCAGTCCCCCGCCTGACCAAGCGGAAAACCATGTCTGCCGGGCCGGTCTTCTGGCTCGGGATCGTCCCGCATCCGGCGCCTTCCCGTCTTCGACAGTGGCGTTTGCCGGCGCGGTCCCCCTTACAGTGTTGGGCACGCCACGGAGTTCAACCGTGTTCCCGATTCTCCCGCGTCGCGGGCACCAGGCAGCGACGCGACCTTACAGCGAAGTTCGGGCCGCGCCAATGGCGTTAGCGACACGGCAAGACGCGATTTTCCCCAGCCATTCGGCCTGCCAAACATGGTCATTCGGCCGCCAGGTCCCTAGATTAGGCGCCATGGCCACCCGTCTCTACACGCATCCGATCTTCCTGGAACACCTCACCCCGCCCGGTCACCCCGAGCGGCCCGACCGCCTGCGCGCCATCGAGCGCGTGCTGGACGACGAGGCTTTTGCGGCGCTCGACCGCGTCAAGGCGCCGGAAGGCGACGAGAAAACGATCCTCTATGCGCACCCCGAGGATTTCGTCGAGCGCGTGCGCGCGGCGATCCCTGACAGCGGGATCGTGTCGATCGACGCCGATACCAGCGCCAGCCCGAAAAGCTGGCAGGCCGTGATCACCGCGATCGGCGGTGCCAATGCGGCGGTGGACGACGTCTTCGAGGGTCGTGCGGCAAACGTCTTCGTCGCCGCGCGTCCGCCTGGACATCATGCCGAGAAGACCACGGCGATGGGTTTTTGTCTGTTCAACACGGCGGCGATCGCCGCCCGCTACGCCCAGAACAAGCATCAGGCCGAGCGCGTCGCCATCGTCGACTGGGACGTCCATCACGGCAACGGCACGCAGGACATTTTCTGGGACGACCCGTCGGTGCTCTATTGCTCGACGCACCAGATGCCGCTTTACCCAGGCACCGGCGCGAAGGGCGAGACCGGCGCCGGCAACATCGTCAACGCGCCGCTTTCGCCGCAGACCGGCAGCGACCTGTTCCGCGACGCATTCCTGTCGCGCGTGCTGCCGTCCATCGATGCGTTCGCGCCGGACCTGATCATCATTTCCGCCGGCTTCGACGCGCACCACCGCGATCCGCTGGCCGAGATCAACCTGACCGAGGACGATTTCGATTGGGCGACAGGCCAGTTGATGGAGCGCGCCGGGCGCCATAGCGCCAACAGGCTCGTCAGCCTGTTGGAAGGCGGCTACGATCTGCAGGGACTGGCATTTTCAGTCGCCGCCCATGTCGGGCGGCTGATGAAGGGATAGGGTATGGCATTGGAAGGCAATGAGGACGTCAAGGCGATGAGCTTCGAACAGGCGCTCGACGCGCTGGAGAAGATCGTCGATGATCTGGAGCGCGGCGACGTTCCGCTCGACCAGTCGATCAAGATCTATGAACGCGGCGAAGCGCTGAAGGCGCATTGCGACCGGCTGCTGAAAGCGGCCGAGGACAAGGTCGAAAAGATCAGGCTTTCGCGCGACGGCAAGCCGGTGGGAACTGAACCGCTGGACGCCGACTGAGGTGTTGATATTCAGGTGAGGCCGGCCTGCAAATGGCAACTTCCTGCGCTTCCGGTGCTCACGTACTTCAAGTACGCTCCGCTCCGGTTCTCGGAAACCACCATTTTCGGCTCGGCCTGACCTGAATCTCAACACCTCAGTGGATGATCTCAGACCGGGTAAGGGCAGAGAAAGCAGGTAAGGAGTTCAAGCCATGTGCCGCAACATCAAGACCTTGGCCAATTTCGAGCCGCCGGCGACCAATGACGAAGTGCATGACGCCGCACTTCAGTTCGTGCGCAAGCTTAGCGGCTCGACCAAGCCGTCCAAGCGCAACGAGCATGCCTTCTACCATGCCGTCGAGGCGATCGCGGCTGTCGCGCGCGAATTGATCGATTCGCTCGAAACCAACCAGGAACCGCGCAACCGCGAGGAAGAAGCTGCCAAGGCGAAGGCCAGGTCGGCGCTGCGTTTCGCCTGAGGATCCGACATGAGTTTCTTTCCGGGAAACGACCCTGAACCCGGCGATGCCTTCGCCTGCGACCAGATCGAGCTGATGGTCGTTCCGAACGCCAAGGACATCGGCGGCTTCGAGGTGCGCCGCGCCTTGCCGACGGCGAAGCGCCGGCTGGTCGGGCCGTTCATCTTCTTCGACCGCATGGGCCCTGCGATCCTGCGCGCCGGCCATGCGCTCGACGTGCGCCCGCATCCGCATATCGGCCTGTCCACCGTCACTTACCTGTTCGACGGCAGGATCAGGCATCGGGATTCGCTCGGCACCGAAATGGTGATCGCGCCGGGCGACGTGAATCTGATGACAGCCGGGCGCGGCATCGTTCATTCCGAGCGCACGCCGCAGGAATTGCGCGGCGCGCCGATGTCGGTCTCGGGCTTGCAGACCTGGCTGGCGCTGCCCGACGGCAAGGAGGAGATTGCTCCGGTGTTCGCGAACACGTCGGTGGCCTGCTTGCCGCAGATCGATGCCGAGGGTGTCAGCGGCCGCGTCGTCATCGGCGCGTTCTCAGGCCTTCGCTCGCCCGTGGCGACCGCATCGGACACGCTCTACGCCGATCTCAGGCTGGCCGCCGGTGCCAGCGTGAAGATTCCGGCCGATGCCGAGGAGCGCGCCATCTACACGCTGGAAGGCGACGTCTCGATCGCCGGCGATATTTTCCCGGCCGAGCGGCTTCTGGTGTTCAAGCCGGGCGAGGAGATCGTCGTTTCCTCCGAGCGCGGTGCGCATTTCATGCTGTTCGGCGGCGCGTCGCTGGGCTCCAAACGCTACATCTGGTGGAATTTCGTCTCGTCCTCCAAGGAACGCATCGAGCAGGCCAAGCAGGAATGGAAGACGGGCCGCTTCGATATCGTTCCCGGCGATGAGGAGGAGTTCATTCCGCTGCCCGAGAACTAAGGTGTGTTGATATTCAGGTGAGGCCGGCCTGCAAATGCCGGTTTCCTGCGCTTCCGGTGCTCACGTACTTTGAGTACGCTCCGCTCCGGTTCTCGGAATCCATCATTTTCGGCGCGGCCTGACCTGAATCTCAATACACCTTGCAGCGTAGCACGCGTCACTGGCGCGCATTTACATTCGCCCGTCGGCGGACTATTCCCGCGCATGATTATGGCGCAATCTGCTGGTAGCGCCGTGTTCGATCGATAAGGCAGGACGCGCCCCGAGTGAAGCCAGACACGCCGCTGCTCGACAAGGTCCGCATTCCGGCGGATTTGCGGACGCTTGATGAGAGCGCGCTGCCGCAGCTTGCCGCGGAACTCCGCGCCGAGCTGATCGATACCGTGTCGCAGACCGGCGGCCATCTCGGCGCCGGCCTCGGCGTTGTCGAGCTGACTGTCGCGCTGCACTACGTTTTCAACACGCCGCAGGATCGGCTGATCTGGGACGTCGGCCACCAGGCCTATCCTCACAAGATCCTGACCGGCCGCCGCGACCGCATCCGCACGCTGCGCCAGGAAGGCGGCCTCTCCGGTTTCACCCGGCGCGCCGAGAGCGAATACGACCCGTTCGGTGCCGCGCATTCCTCGACCTCGATTTCGGCCGGCCTCGGCATGGCCATGGCCCGCGACTTGTCGGGCGGCCGCAACAATGTCATTTCCGTCATCGGCGACGGCTCGATGTCGGCCGGCATGGCTTTCGAGGCGCTGAACAATGCCGGCGCGCTCGACGCCCGGCTGATTGTCATCCTCAACGACAACGACATGTCGATCGCGCCGCCGACCGGCGCCATGAGCGCCTATTTGGCCAGGCTCGCTTCCGGCAAGGCCTATCTGGGCTTGCGCGATTTCGGCAAGAAACTGACATCTTATCTAGGCAAGCGCGCCGATCGCGCCATCACCCGTGCGGTCGAGCATGCGCGTGGTTACGTCACCGGTGGCACCTTGTTCGAGGAGCTCGGTTTCTATCACATCGGTCCGATCGACGGGCACAATCTCGAACACCTAATCCCGGTGCTGAAGAACGTCCGCGACAACGGCAAAGGCCCGGTGCTGATCCATGTCGTGACTCAGAAGGGCAAGGGCTACGCGCCGGCGGAGGCCGCAGCCGACAAATATCACGGCGTCAACAAGTTCGACGTCATCACAGGTGCGCAGGCCAAGGCGCCGGCCAACGCGCCCGCCTACACCAAGGTCTTCGCCGAGAGCCTGATCCAGGAAGCGCGCGAGGACGACCGCATCGTCGCGATCACCGCCGCCATGCCGAGCGGCACCGGTCTCGATCTCTTCGGCGAGGTGTTTCCGAGGCGAACCTTCGATGTCGGCATTGCCGAGCAGCATGCGGTGACCTTCGCCGCGGGGCTGGCCACCGAAGGCTACAAGCCTTTTGCCGCCATCTATTCGACCTTCCTGCAACGCGCCTACGACCAGGTCGTCCATGACGTGGCGATCCAGAAACTGCCGGTGCGTTTTCCGATAGACCGCGCCGGCTTCGTCGGCGCCGACGGCGCCACTCACTGCGGCGCTTTCGATACGACCTTCCTGACCACGCTGCCGGGCTTCGTCGTCATGGCCGCGGCAGACGAGGCGGAGCTTCGCCATATGGTGCGCACCGCGGCTGCCTATGATGACGGCCCGATCGCCTTCCGCTATCCGCGCGGCAATGGTGTCGGCGTCGACATGCCGGAACGCGGGTCGCTGATCGAGATCGGTAGGGGCCGCATCCTCAAGGAAGGGACCAAGGTCGCGCTGCTGTCCTTCGGCACGCGGCTGCAGGATTGTTTGTTGGCGGCCGAGGAACTGGGCGCTGCGGGCCTTTCCACGACCGTTGCCGACGCCCGCTTCGCCAAGCCGCTGGACGAGGATCTGATCCGGCGGCTCGCCCGTTCGCATGAGGTGCTGGTGACCGTGGAAGAGGGCGCCATCGGCGGCTTCGCCAGCCAGGTGCTGCATTTCCTCGCCCATGAAGGCCTGCTGGAAAGCGGCCTCAAGGTGCGGCCGCTGGTGCTGCCGGACGTGTTCAGCGACCATGCCAAGCCGGAGAAGATGTATGCCGATGCCGGGCTGGATTCGGCAGGCATCGTGCGCACGGTCTTCGCCGCGCTCGGTCGCGGCGTGCAGGCGCAGCGCGCCTGAATCAGGGCTTCAAGCGGTGAATCGGTTTGCCGGGTGCCAGATGTAAGTATCTGTTAACGCTCCCGTTTGGCGGTTCGCTTACCCTGTCTCTTGGCCGATTTTCAACGGCGCCCTGCTAGAAGCTCGAGCCAGGCAGGGAGACGACCAAAAATGAAGACGCTTCTGTGCGGAGTGGCCCTTTTTGCGGCCGTGACGGTGCCGGTCGCAGCCGAAACGCGTTACGACCGCAATCTTGAAAAGGCGGTGCTGGATATCGTTGCCGGCAAGATGGGCAACATCCGCGGCGGCTTTTCCTATAAGCAGGTTCCTCAACTCGTCGTGCTGCCGGATGCTACGCCCATCGCGGCCACTCCGGTTGAGCCGCCGCGCAAGGAAGCCTCGGGCAATGACGGCTTGATGCCCGCCATCGAGCGCCAGGTTTCGCGCACCATTTTTTAGAACCACATATCGCGCACGCAGCGGCCGTCGCGCGGCAGGTCGTCGAAACTATCCAGGCCGTCGAAATGGTCGATCGGCAGGTCGGCGACCTCCTCGGGCGGCGCCAGCCTGACATTGACGGCGATGCGCGTGCGGCCGCTCTTGCCGGAACGCAGGCCGCGCCATGCGACCACGCAGGCGCAGGTCGGACAGAACAGGATTTCCAGCGCGGGCTCCGCCAGCTCGGCGCGTGTGTAGGATTTCACCGGTCCGGCGACGCGGATGCGCTCATCGACATAGTCATAGGCCCAGAGCGCTCCGTAGCGGCGGCAAAGCGTGCAATTGCATGCGGTGATTCCACCGGGATCGCCTTCCAGCGTCCAATGAACTGCGCCGCAATGACAGGCCCCCTTCAGCATTGCCACCTCCACCGGCTGGCGAACCGCCCTTTCCTGTCGGCATTCTGCAGCCTCTTGCGCCGTATTCAACCATTGCGTTCGTGCCCGGCTTTCGTCAATGAAGGCCGATGAGTTCCCCTTTGCCAGCCAGCCGGCGCCAGCGGCTCGACGAACTGCTCGTCGGGCGCGGTCTGTTTGCCAGCCGCTCGCGCGCCCGCGACGCGATCGAGCGCGGTACGGTGACGGTTGACGGCGCCGTCGCCCGCAAGCCCGGCCAGCCCGTCGCGCCGGACTGCCTGGTTGCCATCGACGATCCGGCGCAGGCCTATGTGTCGCGCGCCGCGTTGAAGCTGATCGCCGGCCTCGACCATTTCGGCCTTGATCCTTCCGGCAGCGAGGCGCTCGACATCGGCGCCTCGACCGGCGGTTTTACCCAGGTGCTGCTCGAGCGCGGCGCGGCCCATGTCACGGCGATCGATGTCGGTCACGGCCAGATGCATCCCGACATTGCCGGCGACCCGCGTGTCACAGTGATCGAAGGACTGAACGCGCGCGACCTGACCGCAGCCGATCTCGGCGGCCGCGTTCCCGGTTTCCTTGTCTGCGACGTCAGCTTCATCTCGCTGAAGCTTGCGCTGCCGCCGGCGCTGGAATTGGCGGGCGAGGGCGCCAAGGCAGTTGTGCTGGTCAAGCCGCAATTCGAGGCGGGCCGCGAGGCCATCGGCAAGGGCGGCCTGCTCAAGGACCCGGGCGATGCCGAGCGGATTGCCGGGAACCTGCGCGACTGGCTGGCGGGTGTTCCCCGCTGGCGCGTGCTGGGACTCCAGCCGTCGCCGATCGAAGGCGGCGACGGCAACCGCGAGTTCCTGCTCGCCGCCATGAAGGACGGGCGATGAGCACACGCTTCACCATTGCAAGGCTCGGCTCGCAGGGCGACGGTATCGCCAATGCCGACGGCGGGGAGGTCTTCATCCCGTTCACGCTGCCCGGCGAAACGGTCACGGCCGCGCGCCAGAAGGACCGCGCCGCGCTGATGTCGGTATTGGAAGCCTCGCCGCTCAGGATCGATCCGGCCTGCCGCCATTTCACCGAATGCGGCGGCTGCGCGCTGCAGCATTACGAGGCCACAGCCTACCAACAATGGAAGCGCGAGAGGGTTGTGCACGCGCTGAAGGCCAAGGGCATCGCCTGCGAGATCGCTGCGCTGGTGCCTTGCGCGCCGCACACCCGCCGCCGCGTCACCTTCAGCGCCAGACGCACGGACGCCGGCATGCTGCTCGGCTTCGTGCGCGCGCTGTCTTCCGAGATCATCCCGATCGAGGAATGCCCGATCTCGCTGCCGGCGATCGTCTCGGCGCTCGACAAATTGCGTGCCCTGGCCGGCTTGGTCTGCGCCACCCCGAAGGCGTTTCATATGACGGTGACAGTCACGGCTTCGGGCCTCGACATTGCCGTGCACGATGCCGGCAAGCTTGGCGACCACCAGCGCCGTATCGCGTCGAATTTCGTCATGGCCGAAGGCCTGGCGCGGCTTTCCGTCGACGGCGAGATCGTGGTCGAGCCGAAGAAGCCGGTCGTGCAGTTCGGACCGGTCGCGGTCGCCGTGCCGCCCGGCGCCTTCCTGCAGGCCACGGAGGCCGCCGAGCAGGCGATGGCGGACCTTGTCGGCCAGCATCTGTCGCGCGCCAGGAAGGTCGTGGACCTGTTCGCCGGCTGCGGCAGCTTCGCGCTCAGGCTCGGCGCGCAATCCGAGGTCCATGCCGTCGAGGGCGATGCGCCGGCGCTTGCCGCGCTCGACCGCGCCTTCCGCTTTGCCAGCGGCCTGAAGCGCGTGACCAGCGAACGCCGCGACCTCTTTCGCCGGCCGCTGACCTTCAAGGAGTTGAACGCCTTCGACGGATTGGTCTTCGATCCGCCGCGCGCCGGCGCCGAGGACCAGTCGAAGCAGATCGCCCGTTCCGACGTGCCGCTGGTCGCCGCGGTGTCCTGCAATCCGGTGACGCTGGCACGGGACCTGCGCATCCTGATCGACGGCGGCTATACGCTGAAGAGCGTCACGCCGATCGACCAGTTCCTGTGGTCGCCGCATGTCGAGGCCGTCGCGCTTTTGGAGAAGCCGAAGCGGCGGCGGTAGCTCGCGGCCGGGCTCGCGTGAAGATTGTGAAGCCTCTGTTCTTTCGACGAAATTGCGCCCTAAAGCCGCCTTTTTGCAGGGTCTTAATTCTGCAGTTAGGGAAACATTCCTGCCCCTCCGGCGTTATCGCGTTGGACGAATGGTGGACAAGGATGGCGGATTGCAATGCGCTCGCTTCGGAAAGTCATCGGCCTTGTCGTCGTTCTTATCGCGTTCGCCGTCGCGTCCACGACGGGCGCGCTCGCCCAACAGCAGAAACGTCTCGCATTCGTCATCGGCAACGCCGCCTATCCGTCGGATGCGCTGGTCACCTCCGCGAATGACGCTGGTCTGATCGCGCAGACCCTGCAGGCAGCAGGATTCGATGTGGTCGGCGCACGCGATGTCGACCAGGAATCGTTGCGTGGCGCGCTGCGCGATTTCCTTGGAAAGGTTTCCGCCGCCGGTCCGGACGCGACCGTTTTCGTATACCTCGCCGGCCGCGGCGTGCAGTTCGAAGGCGAAAACTATTTCTTGCCGGTCGACGCCCAGATCGCCAATCCGGCCGACGTGCCGCTGCAGGCCATGCGGCTCTCCGATATCACCAGGTCTCTGGCGGGACTGCCGGCGAAGGTCAATATCGTCGTCCTCGACGCGGCACGGCCGAATGCTCTTCCGAAAATGAGCCAGCCGCTGGCCAGCGGTCTCGCGCTGGTCGACCCCGACCCCAACATGCTGATTGCATTCAACGCGGCGCCCGGAACGGTTGCGCCGGAAGGCAAGGGCCCATACGGCGCCTATGCTCAGGCGCTCGCCGAGATGATGCGCGAAGGCGGCATATCGCTTGACGATGTTTTCGACCGCACGCGGCTACGCGTCAACGAGGTGACGCAAGGCGCCGAAGTTCCGTGGGACGCCTCGAAGATCAGCGCGCCCTTCGTCTTCTTCGAACGCGCTCCGGACGCGCCGCCGCCGAAGGTTTCGGAGGCCGAAGAACGGGCCAACCGAACCAGGCCGATCCGCGACTTCAATGCGCATGACGCTTATGTCGCGGCACTCGACCGCGATACCATGCGCGGCTACGAGGAATTCCTCGTCGCCTATCCGCACGATCCTATGGCCAAGCGTGTGCGGGCCATCATCGCGGCGCGGCGCGAGGCGATCACCTGGCGCGAAACGTGGCTGCGGGATACGCCGGAGGCGTATTGGTCCTACTTCGAGCGCTATCCGCACGGGCTGCATGCCTGGGACGCGCGCCGCCGCCTGGAGCATTTCGACGCCGAGCTCGAGCCACCGACGAGCTTCACCGTCATCGTCTACGACGTGCCGCCGCCGCCGCCGGAGGAAATCATCTATGTCGACAGGCCGGTGCTCTATTTCGACGATCCCGATTTCGATTTCGAGCCGCCGCCGCCGATCGACGTGGTATTCCTGCCGCCGCCGCCGCCGGATTTCGTCGTGCTGCCGCCGCCCCCGCCGCCGGTCGATGTTTACGTCCTGCCGACGCCGGTCTTCGTCCCCGTGCCGGTCTGGGTCAGGCCGCCGCGTGACATCGTGCCGCCGCCGAACGACATCATCTTCAACAACATTCACAACAGGACCGTCATCAACAACACGACGATCAACAACGAGCCGGCCAATCAGGCCGGACAGCCGAGCGCCAATGCACCGAGCGGCCTCACCACCGGCCGGAAGACGGCGGCTGGTGCGGGCGCGGCCTCCCTGGCAGCCAAGGTGGCGCTGCCGCCGTTGCTGCAGAAAAGGGCAGCGCTGTTCAAGCAGAACCAGGGGGGCCAGCCGCTGAAGCCGGGCCAGGCTGTCACGCAGGGCCAGCAGCCGGGTGTGACGCCGCAGGCGAAGACGACGGGCAAGCTCCCGACCGATCACGCCTTGCGGGGAGCTGACGGCAAAGCGCTGCCGCTCGTCAACGGCAAGCCGGTGCTCAACGGTCAGAATGCGCCCAACAGGAAGGTGCTGGGCAAGCAAGGCACTGTGACTGGCAACCAGCAGGCTACCGGGAATGCCGGCGCCCCCGTTACCGGCAACGGCCAGCAGAACGGAGTCGTCGACGATCAGGGCAAGAGGGGCAAGTTCCGCAAGCTGCCGACCGTAAACGGCGCGCCGGGCGAGGACGGGCAGAACGCCCAGCAGAGGTTGGGGAAGATCAACCCGAATGCGTTGTCCGGCCAGAACGAAGGCAGACCGAGGAAGCTGACACGCAAGGAGCTGTCGGCAGGCCCGACAGTTGTCGCCCCGAGCGATCAAGGCTCGGTCAACGGAGGCGATAGAGGTAAGAAGTTCCGCAAGCTGCCGACCGTCAACGGCGCGCCGGCCGACAACCGGGCGAGCGTGCAGGAGCGGCTCAGGAGAAACAATCCGAGTGTGTTCTCCGGCCAGAATCAGGGTTCGGCCAATGCAAACAGGAAGTTCCGCAGGCTGCCGAACGGCGAAGAGGGTTCCGCCGGCGCAGGCACCAACGTCCAGCGCAACTTCAAGCAGGAAAGACCGAACGTGCAGGTGCTCAGGCCGCAAAGGCCGGAGTTCCAGGCGCAGCCAAGGCCTCAGATGCAAGAGAGACGCCCGCAGCAGTTGAGGCCTGAGCCTCAGATGCAAGAAAGACGCTTGCAGCAGCAGCTACGGCCCCAGCCTCAGATACAGGAACGGCGCCTGCCGCAGCAGCCCAGGGAGCAGCCGCCGCAGGGAAACAAGAAGCCGACCTGCGGGCATCCTGGCGAGCCGCCCTGCAAGCAGTAGGCCAGCAAGGCTTGCCTGGCCGCGGGCGGCAACGCTCGTTCATGGGTCGGATTTTCCGGCCTATGAATTTGCGAGGTAGAGAATGTGACGGATCAGTCCGTCAAAGCAGACCAGACTACTCTGATCACGCCGGAAGCGATTGCGGGAAAAGGTGAAAGGTTCGGGCTCGGCGACTTCGCCATAGCCTTCCGTGCGGAATTGCATCCCAAGGAGATGGAGCGGCTCGCCGTTTCCGTGAAACGCTCTGGCCCTTACGAGCTCGGAGACAGTCGTTTCGCTGTGCCGCCGCGCTGGTTGATCGACACCCAGGTGTTCGGGTTCTGCTGCGATTGGCGTTTCAGGAAATAATAGCCGGTGGCGTTCCAGGGGCGGATCTCGTCGACCAGATTGTCCAGCACGAGATCGCCCTTGTCGGTTTTCACCGTCAGAATGGTGTGGCCCTCATTGTGGAGATCGCGCACCACCGTCATCAGCAGCGCCTGCCGGGGGAAGCCCGCTTCCAGGAGCAGCTTGCGCTTGTAGAGCGCGTAGATCTTGCAGTCGCCCTTGCCGTCCGTCGGATAGTCCCAGTGGTCCATCGTCGTGCCCCAGTGGTCGTAGTTGCTGACGGGCTTGATGGAACGGTTCGCCTTCTGGTTTACCCGCTTGAGGATGCTCATGTTCTGCGCGGTCAGCCTGACGCTTGTGGCGGGCAGGGCAGGCACTTTGCATTCCTTCGGCCGGCGATGACAGAAATCGAGCCAGCCATATGGGACGCTGGTGCTGCCGCCGACTGCGGCGGAGCTCGCAGCCGCTAGCTTGAACAGCGACGACTGCGCCGCTGCAGGGCCAACTTGCAGCGATGATGCGCCAACCAGCGAAACGAGACTAATGAGGAAAGAAGAAGTCAGGACGCCAGGGGAACGCTGCATTGCCACACCACCGCAACGAGAAGACTGTGGAGAAGCTAATGCGCAAACGCCCGCCCCGCCAATTAAACAATTAATAATGTCCTAACACGATTGTGTTCACTTCAAGGTGGAGGATGCATTCAAGCCGGAATCAACCGCCTGGCGCGCGGAGACTGCTCGGGATGTTCGTTCGTCAGGCAGCGAACGATAATGTTGGCATCAATCTCGAGCATGGCGCCGCCGTGCTTCGGCGAGGACGCCGGCGTCCATTTCTTCCAGTGTCCTCGGCGCGCCAGGAGATGGCAGGGAGCCAAAGACATCGTTCGGCTGCGTCGCCGCGAACACAGGCGCCAGCTTCAAAAGCACTCCCTCAGCCGTTTCCTCAACCTCGAGCCTCGTTCCCGGGCCCCACTCTCTCCGTTTCCGGATGGCGCTGGGCAGGATCACTTGCCCCTTGGTCGAGACGGTGGTCGTCAGCTTTTCAGAGGTGGTCATGGCACCTTACCTGTGTAAGACGAAGGTATCGGTTAGACTTCAAACCCTGGTGCCGCCCACCGTCATCTGGTTCATCCGCAGATGCGGCTGGCCGACGCCGACGGGCACGCCCTGTCCGGCCTTGCCGCACATGCCGATGCCGCTGTCGAGCTTCATGTCGTTGCCGATCATGCTGACGCGGTGCATGGCGTCCGGCCCGTTGCCGATCAGCATCGCGCCCTTGATCGGCTGCGTCACCTTGCCGTTCTCGATCATGTAGGCTTCGGTGCAGCCGAACACGAACTTGCCCGACGTGATGTCGACCTGGCCGCCGCCGAAGGAAACGGCATAGATGCCGTTCTTGACGGAGGCGATGATCTCTTCCGGCTCCACGTCGCCCGAGGTCATGTAGGTGTTGGTCATGCGCGGCATCGGCTGGTGCGCATAGCCCTCGCGGCGGCCGTTGCCGGTCGCCTTCATGCCCATCAGCCGGGCGTTCTGGCGGTCCTGCATATAGCCGACGAGTTTGCCGTCCTCGATCAGCACGTTGCGCGCCGAGGGCGTCCCTTCGTCGTCGACGGTCAGCGAGCCGCGCCGCTCGGGGATGGTGCCGTCATCGACCACGGTGACACCCTTCGCCGCCACCTGTTGACCCATCAGGCCGGCGAAGGCCGATGTCTTCTTGCGGTTGAAGTCGCCTTCGAGCCCGTGCCCGACCGCCTCGTGCAGCATCACGCCCGGCCAGCCGCTGGACAGCACGATGTCGAACGTGCCCGCCGGCGCAGGGACGGCCTCCAGATTGACCAGCGCCTGTCTCAGCGCCTCACTAGCCGCATGCTTCCAGCTTTCCTCTCCGACGAACTCGCCAAAGCTCTTGCGGCCACCCATGCCGTAGGAGCCGCTCTCCTGCCGGTCGCCGCTGCCGACAACGACCGAGACGTTGATGCGGACCAGCGGGCGGATGTCGCGCACGATCTGGCCGTCGCCGCGCACGATCTCGACATGCTGCCACGAGGCGGCAAGCGACGCCGTCACCTGGCGCACGCGCGGATCCTTCGCGCGCAGCCAGCCGTCGATCTCCTGCAACAGCTTGGCCTTGGCCTCGAAGGAAGGCGAGGGGATAGGGTTCTCGTCGCCATAGAGATGGCGGTTGGTGCGGGCGGGCGCTCCGGCCAATGTGCCGGAATAGCCGCCCTTGACAGCCGAGACGGCGTCCGCCGCGCGCAGCAGCGAGGCTTCGGAGAGATCGCTGGAATGCGCATAGCCGCTGGCCTCGCCGGCCACGGCACGCAGGCCGAACCCCTGGTCGGTGTTGAAATTGGCCGTCTTCAGCCGGCCATTGTCGAACATCAGCGCTTCGCTCTCGCTGTATTCGAGGAACAGCTCGCCGTCGTCGGCGCCCTTGATGGTCTCGGTGACGATCTCCTTGACGCGATCGTCGGAAATGTCGAATTGGCCGATCAGGCTGTTCATGGCAAATCCATTCATGGAAACAAATCGTTCCTCGGCATGTAGGCGCGAAGCTGCCGTCGCACAATCGCCAACTGGGTCAAGCGGACGATTGCGCCGCCATCACTTGCCGCTGACGAAGTCCTTGATGTTGCCGGCCATCGCGTTCCAATTGGAAAACTGCTCCTCGAGATTGGCCCTGGTGATGCCGCCGGCAAAGCTGACATCCATCCTGAAATTCGAGCCGTCGCCCGAATAAGCCTTCACCCACCGGTATTTTGCGTTCCAGGCGTTGGCTTGGTCAGCGGTAAGCGGGTCGGCGTATCCGGTCGCGAATTGCAGCGACTTGCAGTTCTCGTGGTCTTCGCAGCCGTAGAAATAGATCAGGTATTTAACGCCGTCGATCCGCCCCGAAATCATCGGATCGCCATTGTCGTCCTTGCCCATCCTGGCGGATCCGAAGCCCTTGGCGATATCGAGGATCGCCGCCGGGTCGGGCCTCTGGAGGATTTCGGCATCCTCTGCCCGGGCGACCGAAACCGCACCGACCAGCGCCAGCCCAGCGATGAAAGCGGACAATGACGTGCGCATGGAGCCTTCCTGCCGCCAAATCCGCATTCGCCATCCGACCTCAGCGTCGGAAATGGTCGCGGTGCATGGGTAAGAAGATCAAGGTAGGGCGGCGAAGCCGTCTGCAAAGCCCTTGAGATCGACGGGAATGCCGATGCCTTCTTCGGGCGTCTGGAAGACGATGAAGGTGGCCGACGTGCCGCTCTTCAGCGTGTCGAGCAACGGCTTTTCAAGGATCACCTCGGCGTAGCAGCCGTCCTGGAAGCAGCGCACGAAATAGGCGCGGCCGATATCCTTGCCGTCGACATTGAGGCCAAGGCCGTTGGGCAGGAGCACGCCGAGCGGCGCCAGCACGCGCAGGATCTCGGCCTTGTTGTCGGCTGTGCGCAGCACCACGACCGAAAGCCCCATTTCAGGGCGGTCCTCGGCGACGACGTTCTGCATCATCACGCATTGCTCTGCGGTAGCACCTGCAGGCGTATCGCAGATGATCGACCACGCGCCATGCGTCGACTTCACCGTGCCGCTCGGCGGCTTGGCGTCGTTCGGCGAGGCGGCGGCGCCGACGGCTACGCCGACACCGAGCAAGGCGACGGCAAGGACGACCTTCGCCAGGGTTCTCGAAAGCCAGGAAGTCATAACGGCTCCATTGCGAATCACGGCACTTTAAGCCGCGCCGGGGCCAAGTAAAGGACGAGACCTCCGCCGGCCCGTCCCGATACCGGCAATTGCATGCTTTTCCAAAGCAAATTCGCCCGAATTGCGACCGTCGCGCATATAGCATGGCGGGCGCCGAACGCGGCCTTCGGCCTGCGCGCAAAAATGCCGCACGGTTTCCTCCGCTCCTTTCTTGCGGAGGGAAATAGAGTATGGTTTGAACCACCCTCGGGACAGACCCGGGATTCCCGATCCTGGCAGCGTCCGTTATTGGTGCGACCAGATCGCGGGAAATGGGAGACGAGAGGGCGATGAGGAAATTCCTGGCAAGCGCTGAATTCTTGGCAGGTACGGCAGCTTCGGCCGTGCTCTTCTCCAGTGCGGCCGCTCGTGCCGACCAGCCGCGGGAATGGGAGATGACCTTCCAGGCGCCCGCGACCGACATGATGCGGCAGATCGAGCGGTTCGGGAACTACACCATGTGGTTCATCGTCCCGATCACCATCCTCGTGCTGGTGCTTCTGCTGGTCTGCATCGTCAGGTTCCGCGCCAGCGCCAATCCCGTGCCGTCCAGGACCAGCCACAACACGCTGATCGAAGTGATCTGGACGGTCGGGCCGGTGATCGTGCTCCTGCTCATCGCCATTCCTTCCTTCCAGCTGCTCACCGCGCAGTACACGCCGCCGGAAGAAGCCAAGCTCACCGTCAAGGCGACCGGCAACCAGTGGAACTGGGATTACGAGTACCAGGTCGACAAGACCTTCTCCTTCAACTCGGCGGTTCTGCAGGATGGCGACCGCGCCAAAGCCGGCAAGGAAGACCGCGCCCGCTATCCGCGTCTGCTCGCGGTCGACAACGAGCTGGTCGTGCCGGTCAACACTATGACCCGCGTGCTGATCACCGCCACCGACGTCATCCACTCCTTCGCCGTGCCGTCCTTCGGCATCAAGATGGATGCCGTCCCCGGCCGCACCAACGAGACCTGGTTCAAGGCGGAGAAGGAAGGCCTCTACTACGGCCAGTGCTCGCAGCTCTGCGGCAAGGACCATGCCTTCATGCCGATCGCCGTGCGCGTGGTGTCCGATGCGCAGTTCAAGACCTGGCTGGATACGGCCAAGACCGACGTGCCTGCCGCCAATAAGGCGCTGATGGCCGAGATCGATGGTACCAACAAGGTAGCGGCCGCCGGCAACTGATGCCGCGGGTTAGCAAGATTTAGGGAACGGAGCGGAACATGGCAGAGGCTGCAGCTCACGATCACGGCGACCACAGGCCGCATGGCTGGGTCCGGTGGGTCTACTCGACCAACCACAAGGACATCGGCACGCTCTACCTGATCTTCGCGATCATGGCCGGCATCGTCGGCGGCGCGCTCTCGGTCGCCATCCGCATGGAGCTGCAGGAGCCGGGCATCCAGATCTTCAGCGGCTTGGCCCAGATGGTCTACGGCATGCAGGGCGACGCCGCCATCGACGGCGGCAAGAGCATGTACAACGCCTTCGGCGCCGCGCACGGCCTGATCATGATCTTCTTCATGGTCATGCCGGCGCTCATCGGCGGCTTCGCCAACTGGATGGTGCCGATCATGATCGGCGCGCCGGATATGGCCTTCCCGCGCATGAACAACATCTCGTTCTGGCTGCTGCCGCCGGCCTTCATCCTGCTGCTCTCCTCGATGTTTGTGCCGAGCGCGCCGGGCGCCTTCGGCGTCGGCGGCGGCTGGACCATCTATCCGCCGCTCTCGACATCCGGCCAGCCCGGCCCGGCGATGGATCTGGCGATCCTGTCGATCCATATCGCCGGCGCGTCGTCGATCCTCGGCGCCATCAATTTCATCACCACCATCTTCAACATGCGCGCTCCCGGCATGACGCTGCACAAGATGCCGCTGTTTGCCTGGGCGGTGCTGATCACCGCCTTCCTGCTGCTTCTGTCGCTGCCGGTCCTGGCGGGCGCCATCACCATGCTGCTCACCGACCGCAATTTCGGCACCGCTTTCTTCGTGCCGGACCAGGGCGGTGACCCGATCCTCTTCCAGCACCTGTTCTGGTTCTTCGGCCATCCCGAAGTGTACATCCTGATCCTGCCGGGCTTCGGCATCGTCAGCCATATCGTCTCGACCTTCTCGAAGAAGCCCGTCTTCGGTTATCTCGGCATGGCCTACGCCATGGTCGCGATCGGCGCCGTCGGCTTCATCGTCTGGGCGCACCACATGTACACGACCGGCCTGTCGCTCGACACGCAGCGTTACTTCGTGTTCGCCACCATGGTCATCGCGGTGCCGACCGGCGTGAAGATCTTCTCCTGGATCGCCACCATGTGGGGCGGTTCGATCTCCTTCAAGCCGCCGATGCTGTGGGCGCTGGGCTTCATCTTCCTGTTCACCATCGGTGGCGTCACCGGCGTTCAGCTGGCCAATGCCGGCCTCGACCGCTCGCTGCACGACACCTATTTCGTCATCGCCCACTTCCACTATGTGCTGTCGCTGGGCGCGGTGTTCGCGATCTTCGCCGGCTGGTACTACTGGTTCCCGAAGATGACCGGCTACATGTACTCGCCGGTTATCGCCAACACCCACTTCTGGGTCACCTTCGTCGGCGTGAACCTGATCTTCTTCCCGCAGCATTTCCTCGGCCTGGCCGGCATGCCGCGCCGTACCGTCGACTATCCGGACGCGTTCGCGGGCTGGAACATGGTGTCGTCCTACGGCTCCTACATCGCAGCCGTCGGTGTCGCGATCTTCCTCTACGGCGTGTTCGAGGCCTTCCAGAAGAAGCGCGTCGCGGGCGCCAACCCGTGGGGCGAGGGCGCGACCACGCTCGAATGGCAGCTGCCTTCGCCGCCGCCGTTCCACCAGTGGGAACAGCTGCCGAAGATCAAGTAGGCAGCGTCACAACGCATACGCGGCCGCCGGCTCGTCCGGCGGTCTTTGCCAACGGAATGATGGACTTTAAGTACGCATGGCGCTTGCCGAGGACAGATTGATGGAGGAAGCGGGCTTTCGCATGTCGGAAGCGACAGCAGGCGATTTCTTCGCCCTGTTGAAGCCGCGCGTCATGTCGTTGGTCGTCTTCACGGCCTTTGTCGGCATGATCGCGGCACCCGCCGCCATCAATCCACTCATGGCGGTGATCGCCATCCTGGCGATCGCCATCGGTGCCGGTGCCTCCGGCGCGCTCAACATGTGGTACGACGCCGACATCGACGCGGTGATGACCAGGACCGCCGGCCGCCCGGTGCCGTCCGGTCGCGTCACGCCAGGCGAGGCGTTGAGCTTCGGCCTCGTGCTGTCGGTTCTGTCGGTGATGACGCTCGGCGTGCTGGTCAACTGGTTGTCGGCGTCGCTTCTGGCCTTCACCATCTTCTTCTACGCCGTCGTCTACACCATGTGGCTGAAGCGCTGGACGCCGCAGAACATCGTCATCGGTGGCGCCGCCGGCGCTATCCCGCCGGTGATCGGCTGGGCTGCCGTGACCGGCTCGGTCAGCCTCGAAAGCGTGGTCCTGTTCCTGATCATCTTCCTGTGGACGCCGCCGCATTTCTGGGCGCTGGCGCTGTTCAAGTCCGACGATTATGCCCGCGCCGGCATCCCGATGATGCCGAACGTCGCCGGCCAGGCCTCGACCCGCCGGCAGATCTTTGCCTATGCGCTGATCCTGGCGCCGGTTGGGGTGCTGCCCTGGGCACTCGGCTACACAACGGCCGGCTACGGCGTCGTCTCGGCGGCCCTCGGCGCGGGCTTCGTCTGGTATGCCTGGAAAGTGCTTGCCATGGCCGACGATGATCGCGCGATGAAGCCGGCCAAGGCCCTGTTCGGCTACTCGCTGCTCTATCTCTTCGCTATCTTTGCCGCCTATCTCGTCGACTGCGTGGTCGGGCGCGTCCTCATGATGGGGGGAGCATGATCGTGGCCGACAAAAAACTCGAACTGGTCACGCTGACCGAACGCCAGCAGAAGGCGCGCCGCAACCGCTCCATCGCCATCGGTCTCGCGCTGGCAGCGCTGGTCGTCGTCTTCTATGCCGCCACCATCGTGCGCTTCGGTCACAGCGGGGCCAGCATCACCGGCTCCGGCCTGTTGGGAGGCGGCTGATGAGCGGCGAGGCTAGCAGCAAGCCCCACAAGGTGAACAACGGCATCGTCGCTGCCGTCTGCCTCGCCTTCTTCACCGGCATGGTCGGCATGGCCTATGCGGCGGTGCCGCTCTATAAGATGTTCTGCCAGGTCACCGGCTATGGCGGGACCACGCAGCGCGCCGAAAAACAATATGCCGGCCGCGTGCTCGACCGCGATATCACCATCCGCTTCGATGCCAACACCAACGGCATTCCATGGCAGTTCGAGCCTGTCGCCCGCTCGGTGACGATCAAGATCGGCGCGACGGCGCAGGCGCATTACAGCGCCACCAACAAGTTCGACCGCACCATCACCGGCCGCGCCTCGTTCAACGTGCAGCCGGAAATGGCCGGTGCCTATTTCAACAAGGTGGAGTGCTTCTGCTTCACCGACACGACGCTGAAGCCCGGCGAGACGCTGGACATGCCGGTCGTGTTCTATGTCGATCCAGACATCGTCAACGTGCCGGAACTCAAGGACTTGAAGACCATCACCCTGTCCTACACGATGTTCCCGGTCGAAAACAAAAAGCCGGTCGCCTCGTCGGCGCCGGCCGCTGGCAGCAGCAACAAAGTTCCAGATTCCGACGCAAGCCTCGGGGGTTGATATGGCAGACGCGCACGCAAAACCACAACACGACTACCATCTCGTCAACCCCAGCCCGTGGCCTTTCCTGGGTTCGATCGGCGCGCTGGTCACCGCAATCGGCGGCGTCTGCCTGATGCAGTATCTGAAGGCCGGCAACTTCCCGGTCTTCGGCCACAACATCGCCAATCCGTGGCTGTTCTTCATCGGCATGATCATCGTGCTCTACACGATGTTCGCCTGGTGGTCCGACACCATCAAGGAAGCGCATGAGGGTCACCACACGCGCGTCGTGTCGCTGCATCTGCGCTACGGCATGATCATGTTCATCGCCTCGGAGGTGATGTTCTTCGTCGCCTGGTTCTGGGCCTTCTTCGACGCAAGTCTCTTCCCCGGCGAGGCGAACCAGTATGCCCGCACCGCCTTCACCGGCGGCGTGTGGCCGCCGAAGGGGCTTGAAGTCCTCGATCCCTTCCACCTGCCGCTCTACAACACCATCATCCTGCTTCTGTCGGGCACGACGGTGACCTGGGCGCACCACGCGCTTCTGCATGGCGACCGCAAGGGCCTGATCAACGGCCTGGTGCTGACCGTCGGCCTCGGCATGCTGTTCACCATGGTGCAGGCCTACGAGTACATGCACGCGCCGTTCGGCTTCAGGGATTCGATCTACGGCGCCACCTTCTTCATGGCGACCGGCTTCCACGGCTTCCATGTCATCATCGGCACCATCTTCCTGCTGGTCTGCCTGGTGCGCGCGATGCGCGGCGACTTCACGCCGAAGCAGCATTTCGGCTTCGAGGCGGCCGCCTGGTACTGGCACTTCGTCGACGTGGTCTGGCTGTTCCTGTTCAGCGCGATCTATGTCTGGGCCTCCAACGGCGCCATGATCGAAGGCCATTAAACCGGCGGGTTTGGGAATCCCAAGGGGCGGCCGCGGCGACGTGGCCGCCTTATTCTTTGGGGCGAAAAGGTCTAGGGTGAGAACATGAGCGAAGACAAGGCGATCTGGCCCCCCATCGATCCGATCTCGGCCGGCCTGCATGGCCGCTGTCCGCGCTGCGGCGAAGGCAAGCTGTTCTCGGGGTTCCTCACCGTCGGCAAGCGCTGCTATAATTGCGGGCTCGACTATTCCTTCGCCGATGCGGGCGATGGGCCGGCAGTGTTTGTCATCCTGATCATCGGCTTCGTCGTCGTCGGCCTGGCATTGTGGATGGAGGTGACGTTCAGTCCGCCGCTCTGGCTGCACTTTATGTTGTGGATACCGCTCGCCCTGGTGCTGTGCCTGACGGCGCTGCGCCTGATCAAGGGTGTGCTGATCACCTTGCAGTATTCGAAGAAGGCCTCCGAGGGCAGGCTGGATTCCAACGAATGAGCGGGACGACCGGTTTGGTTGCCGGCCCTTCGCGGCCGCGCACGGCGTTGCTGCTTGGCCTCGGCCTTGTCCTGTTCGCTGTCCTGATCGGGCTCGGCACCTGGCAGGTCCAGCGCCTGCACTGGAAGGAAGGCCTGCTCGCAACCATTGACAAGCGCACCCATTCCGCACCGCTGGCTCTGGCGGACGTCGAGAAGGAATTCGCCGCTTCCCACGATGTCGACTACACGCCCGTGACGGTGACAGGCACTTTCCTGCACCAGGGCGAGCGGCACTTCTTTTCCACCTGGCAAGGCGACAGCGGCTTCAACGTCTACACGCCCCTGCAGCTCGAGGACGGCCGCTTCGTGCTCGTCAACCGCGGCTTCGTTCCCTATGACCTCAAGGATCCCTCCAAGCGCCGGCAGGGCGAAATTGCCGGCAAGGTGACGGTGACCGGGCTCGCCCGCAATCCGCTGCCCGCGAAGCCGTCGATGATGCTTCCCGACAATGACGTCGCCAAGAACATCTTCTACTGGAAGGACCGCGACGTCATGGCGGCGACCGCCGGCCTGCCTGCCGGTTTCGTGCTGGTGCCGTTCTTCGTCGATGCCGACAAGACGCCGAATCCCGGCGGCCTGCCGGTCGGCGGCGTCACCATCATCGATCTGCCGAACAACCACCTGCAATATGCCGTCACCTGGTACGGGCTGGCCGCCGCCCTTGCAGCCGTGCTGATCCTGAGGTTGCGCCGCCCGGCGAAGGAGCAGTGAGCGCCGTCGCTCTTGACAGGGCAGGGGTGCGCACCTCATTTCGCCTAATCAAACAGATAGAGCATGATGTCGTCCGAAAACCGCTTCACACTTTTCGGCATCATGTTCTTGGTTCCGACTGAATCGGCCTTGCATTCATGACCCAGAAAAAGCCACCGCTGACGATCAGGCTCTGCCAGCCACGCGGCTTCTGCGCCGGCGTCGACCGTGCCATCCAGATCGTCGTGCTGGCGCTGAAGAAATACGGCGCGCCGGTCTATGTCCGCCACGAGATCGTGCACAACCGCTACGTCGTCGAAGGGCTGCAGAGCCTGGGCGCCGTCTTCATCGAGGAACTGTCCGAGATTCCGCCGGAGCATCGCCAGTCGCCCGTGGTCTTTTCCGCGCATGGCGTGCCGAAATCGGTGCCGGCGGACGCCCAAGCGCGCAATCTCTTCTACCTCGACGCCACGTGCCCGCTCGTCTCCAAGGTGCACAAGCAGGCGATGCGCCACCAGCGCCTTGGTCGCCATGTGCTTTTGATCGGCCATGCCGGCCACCCGGAGGTGATCGGCACGATGGGCCAATTGCCGGAAGGCGCGGTGACGCTGATCGAGACCGAGGCTGACGCCGCGCGCTTCGTGCCCGTCGACGCTTCGGCGCTGGGCTTCGTCACCCAGACGACCTTGTCGGTCGAGGACACCGCGGGCATCATTCGCGCGCTCCAGGAGCGGTTTCCCGAACTGCATGCGGCCGCGGCCGAATCGATCTGCTACGCCACTACCAACCGCCAGGAAGCGGTGAAGGAGACGGCGGCCGGCGCCGATCTTTTCCTTATCGTCGGCGCTCCCAATTCGTCCAATTCGCGTCGCCTTGTCGAAGTGGCGGAGCGCGCCGGCGCCACGATGTCGCTTCTCGTGCAGCGCGCGGCTGAAATTCCGTGGGATGAGATCGCCGGGATCAGGACGCTCGGCCTGTCGGCCGGCGCCTCGGCGCCGGAAATCATCGTCGACGAGATCATCGACGCGTTCCGGCAACGCTTCGATGTCACCATCGATCTGGCCGTCACGGCCACGGAAACGGAGGATTTTCCGGTGATGCGGGTTTTGCGCGATGTCGAACTGACGGCGGCCGACATGGCCTTCGTCAATGGAGCGGCGTGAAACCGGATGGCCGTCTACACCGACGTCAACGAAGGCGAGCTGACCGCATTCCTCAACGCCTATCCGGTGGGTGAGCTGCTTTCCTACAAGGGCATCGCCGAAGGCACCGAGAATTCCAACTTCCTGGTCCACGCCTCGACCGGCTCCTACATCCTGACGCTCTACGAGAAGCGGGTCGACAAGGCCGACCTGCCGTTCTTTCTCGGCCTGATGGGCCATCTCGCCAGGAAAGGCATTTCCTGCCCGCTGCCGGTCACCGCGCATGACGGCACCGTCATCGGCACGCTGGCCGGCCGGCCCGCCGTCATCATCACTTTCCTCGAAGGCCTGTCGCTCAGGCGGCCGACGGCCGCACATTGTGGCGAGGTCGGTAAAGCGCTCGCCGGCCTGCATCTTGCCGGCCGGGATTTTCAGATGCGAAGGCCGAATGCGCTGGCCATCGACGGCTGGCGCAAGCTCTGGGCGGCCTCGCGCGAGCGCGCCGATGAGGTCGAGCCCGGCTTGGCGGCTGAGGTCGATGCCGATTTCGCCGATTTCGACCGCAACTGGCCCACCGGCCTGCCGAAGGGCATCATCCACGCCGATCTGTTCCCGGACAACGTCTTCTTCCTCGGTGAGAAACTGTCGGGGCTGATCGACTTCTATTTCGCCTGCGACGACCTCTACGCCTATGATGTCGCCACCTGCCTCAACGCCTGGTGCTTCGAGAAGGATTTTTCCTTCAATCTGACCAAGGGGACGGCGCTGCTGGCCGGCTACCAGTCGGTGCGGCCGCTTCAGGAAGACGAGAAGGCGGCGCTGCCGATGCTGGCGCGCGGCTCGGCGCTGCGCTTCATGCTGACCCGCCTCTATGACTGGCTGACCATTCCGGATGGCGGGCTGGTGATGAAGCGCGATCCGACCGAATATATCCGCCGCATGCGCTTCCACCGCGCCATCAAGTCGCCATCCGAATACGGGCTGACATGAACAAGCAGATCGAGATCTTCACCGACGGCGCCTGCTCGGGCAATCCCGGGCCGGGCGGCTGGGGCGCAGTGCTGCGCTACAACGGCGTCACCAAGGAGCTGTCCGGCGGCGAGGCCGAGACCACCAACAACCGCATGGAGTTGCTCGCCGCCATCACCGCGCTCAACGCGCTGAAGGAGCCTTGCGCGGTCGACCTCTACACCGACAGCAAATACGTCATGGACGGCATCTCCAAGTGGATCCACGGCTGGAAGAAGAACGGCTGGAAAACCGGCGACAGGAAGCCGGTCAAGAATGGCGAGCTCTGGCAGGCGCTCGACGAGGCCAATCGGCGCCACAAGGTCACCTGGCACTGGGTGAAGGGTCATGCCGGCCACCCGGAGAACGAGCGCGCCGACGAACTGGCCCGGCAAGGCATGGCGCCGTTCAAGAAGGGGCCGGTGAAGCCCGTCTTGGCGGCGCAGCCTGCAGCGCAGCCGAAGCGGCCAGCGCTAGCAAAGGCGCGACGCTCGACCCAGAGTTACTGATCGGCCATCCAGCCCGCATCTGATCGGAGAAAGTTTGCCTTGCCGATCGCCTATTACATTACCCATCCGCAGGTTCGGATCGACGCCAACATTCCGGTGCCGGAATGGGGGTTGTCTGACATCGGCCGGGCAAGGGCTGTTGCGATGCTCGATCAGCCCTGGGTTGGCTCGATAGGGCGCATCGTGTCGTCCGCTGAACGCAAGGCGGTCGAAACTGCGGAAATCCTGGCGAAGCACCTTCATCTTGAGGTCGAGGTGCGGGAGCGGATGCACGAGAACGACCGGTCGGCGACGGGCTTCCTGCCGCCGCCGGAATTCGAAGCGGTTGCCGACGAGTTCTTCGCCAGGCCGCACGACAGCATCCGCGGATGGGAAAGGGCGATAGACGCGCAGCAGCGCATCACGGACGAACTCGACGCCGTGCTTGACGCCGGCCTCACCGGCAATGTGGCTTTCATTGGCCACGGAGGCGTGGGGACACTTCTGCTGCTTTCGCTCGATGGCCGCCAGATCAGCCGTATCGCGGATCAGCCGGCGGGCGGCGGCAACTACTTCGCCTATGATATCGGCGCGCGCCGCGTCCTGCACGGCTGGCGCCCCATCGACGCCGCATAGCGGCATTTGATCGTTAGCGGATCAGCAGCGCCGTCGAGAACATGCCGAGCGCGAACACCGTGTGCGCTATGAGGTTGAGCGCGCGCACCTTCATCGGATTGGGAAGCTTGGACGCCGCCCAGCCGGCGCCCATGCCCGGCGCCAGGAGGAACCAGCCGGCCCCGACCGTGACAATGCCGAGAATGAAGGCCGGCAGGAATGTCGGCGCCGCCAGCCAGCCTGCGCCGGCGAGCACCACCAGGATCACGCCATAGAGAATGCCGACGAGGTAGTGGAATGCCCAGCCGAGCGCCTTTTCATGCGCATAGGGCGCGGCCTTGGCGATATCGTCGTGAAAGACCCTCTCCGGTAGATGCCGCACCCAGCGTCCGACCATGCCCCAGTTGGGCAATGGCAGGCCGAACGCCTTGTTGAGGACGATCGCCCAGATATCCATGAACACCGTGGCGCCGATGCCGATCGCCACTGCGCGCCAGACGGTCTCGAGCATCAGAGCATGATCCCGAAAAGTGGGAACCGGTTTTCGGACAAGATCATGCTCCAACAAAGAGCACGATCCTGAACCGAAGGTCAGCGAACGCAAAAAGTGGAAACTGGTTTTCGGACAAGATCATGCGGTCAACGAAACCTGATCCTGATCTAGAGCTGCTCGAGGATTTTCGCCGCGCCGCTCTCGTCGACGCCCGGCTTGGACTCGACATTGAGCGCCACGACCTTGCCGTCGTCGACGATCATTGAGAAGCGCTTCGAGCGCAGGCCCATGCCGGCCCCGGACAGATCGTTGTCGAGTCCCACCGACCTGGCGAAATCGCCGCTGCCGTCGGCGAGATAGAGGATCTTGCCTTCGCCGCCGGTGAACCGCGCCCAGGCGCCCATGACATGCACGTCGTTGACCGAAACGACGGCGATCGTGTCGACGCCGCGCGAGAGGATGGCGTCATGGTTTTCCAGATAGCCAGGCAGGTGGTTGTTGCTGCAGGTCGGCGTGAAGGCTCCGGGAACGCCGAACAGCACGACTTTCTTGCCGGCGAAGATCTCATCGCCGGTGATCGACTTTGCGCCGTCCGCGGTCATCGTCTTGAAGGTCGCTTCGGGCAGTTTTTCGCCAACCGCAATGGTCATGTTGTGCCTCGCTCGGGGGATGGGAAGGATCGATGCCTTCGATATCGGACTGCGCGGGCTCCGGCAACTCTTCAGAGCAATTCCAGGAAAAGCGTGCAGCGGTTTTCCGTCCGGAATTCCGGCTCGGAAAGACCCTGGCTCAAGGGAAAGGCAGCAGCCCGTCCACCGAACCCTCGGCGCTGGTCAGCGTGTAGTACAGCCCGCCATCGGTCGGCGCCGCCGACGGCCGGTCGAGGATCGGCACGGTGAAGACGAGCTTGCCATCCTTCTGACTGCGCACCGGCGCGCCGAACATGTAGTTGCGCTCGCCGGCGATGAAGAGATCGACGGATTGCGGATCGCCGGGCGACTGCGCCTGGACGACAAGGGTCTCATGGTCGCTGGACAGCACCCTGATGCCGAAATCGGACCGCGCCGGGGAGGGCAGCGTCGCAAGCGCGGTTTTCACCAGGGCCGCGTCGGTCGCGTTATCCGGATCGGACCCGGGATCGACGCTGAGCCGGGTCTGCACCGGAATGCAGATCGTCTCGCAGATGCCGAGGAAGATGTTGGCATCAATGGTCGCCGGCTGGTCGGGCGAAGACAGCGTGAACGTCACCGGCAGCGACACCGGACGATCGTAGCCGGCCCATTTGCCGTAGCCGTCGTCATGCCGCTGCGGCGGCGGGAACGACAATTGCGCGTCGGCGACATTGGTGCTGCCAGATATGTCGAGTTGCGGCGGCACGCCGGCGTCGCCTGGATCGCGCCAATAGGTTTTCCAGCCGGGCTTCAACGCGATGTCGAGCACGCCGTGGATCTTGCCGGCCTCGTCGGGCTTGCCGGTGGTCACCAGCCGAACCTTGCCGCCTTCACTGTTGTACCAGTTCGAGGAGGAGGCCTCGGCCGGCAGGCTTGTCGCCCACCCGAAAACGACGCCGAGAACCAGTAATTTCATGTATCGCATGCGGTGATTTGACCGTCCGTTCTTGGCCGCGCAATGACTTCATCGCTCTCCCGGTATCATATTTGCGTGACATCGGGGACTGGCACCATCTTTTCGGCGCTGCCGAAACGCGTTACGCTGAAGCCATGGACTTGCTGCGCCACAAGAAGTCGGCCGCCGGACGCGGTTTCCTCGACGATCAGTTCCTGATCGCCATGCCTGGCATGAAGGACGACCGTTTCGCGCGCTCCGTCATCTACATCTGCGCCCATAGCGACGAGGGCGCGATGGGCCTGATCATCAATCAGACGCAGCAGATGCTATTTCCGGACTTGCTTGTGCAACTCGGCATCATGAACGAGCAGGAAGCGATCCGCCTGCCGGCGCATACGCGCGATTTCGTCGTGCGCAACGGCGGCCCCGTCGACCGCAGCCGCGGCTTCGTGCTGCATTCGGGCGACTATCGCGTGGAATCCTCGCTCAACGTCTCCGACGATATCTGTCTGACGGCAACCGTTGATATCCTGCGCGCCATCTCGACCGGCCGCGGCCCGCGCCATGCCCTCATGGCGCTCGGCTATTCCGGCTGGGGCGCCGGCCAGCTCGAAACGGAGATCTCCGAAAATGGCTGGCTCACCTGTCCGGCGACGCCAGAGCTTCTCTTCGACACCGATATCGAGCGCAAATACGACCGTATCCTTGCCTCGATCGGCATCGACCTCGCCCATCTGAGCGCCGCCGCCGGGCACGCCTAGCCTACCGAGCAGACACAGAGGCCGTTTCGAAACTCGCTCATGCGAGTCATATGGTGGTGATTTCGAGAACCGGAGCGGAGCGTGCTTAACGCACGTGAGCACCGGAAGCGCAGAAAACGCCTCCAGATGGCCGCAGGAGCAGAGTTTCCAAACGGCCTCTAAGCCTGGGTCAGCGGATATTGTTCCCTCAGCGTCTTCAGCACCTGGTCGCCGGGCATCGGCGCGCCGAACATGAAGCTCTGTACATATTCGCAGCCCATCTGGCGCAGCTCCAGCGCGTCGCTTTCAT
Source organism: Mesorhizobium sp. B1-1-5 (assembly GCF_006443065.1). NCBI lineage: Bacteria > Pseudomonadati > Pseudomonadota > Alphaproteobacteria > Hyphomicrobiales > Phyllobacteriaceae > Mesorhizobium > Mesorhizobium sp. B1-1-5. The sequence goes on from NZ_VFWS01000005.1 coordinate 31,919, forward strand.
CCGAAATGCCTTCCGCCACGACCGAAAGCCCCAGCTCATGCGCCATGTTGACCATGGATTTGAGCAGCACGGCACGTTTCGGCGTGGCGTCGTCGACGAAGCTCTTGTCGATCTTGATGGTGTCGAAGGGGAAGCGCGTCAGATAGGAGAGCGAGGAATAGCCGGTGCCGAAATCGTCGAGCGACAGTCCGATGCCGAGCTGCTTCAGCTTGGTCAGCACATGCGCGGTCTGCTCGGGATTGTCCATCACCAGGGATTCGGTCAGCTCGAGCCGGAAGCAGCGCGGTTTCAGATTGGCGCGCGCGATCACCGAGCGGACGTCGCTGACCAGGTCGCGGCGGATGAGCTGGCGGCTGGACAGGTTGACCGAGACCGAGAGCGGCGCGTCGCCGATCTGCTTCTGCCAGGTGGCGAGGTCCTCGGCCGCCTGCTGCATGGCGAACAGGCCGAGCTGCACGATCAGCCCGCAATTCTCGGCGACCGGGATGAAGTCGCCGGGCGGGATCATGCCGCGGCGCGGATGGTCCCATCGCAGCAGCGCCTCGAAGCCGGCGACGCTGCCATCCTCCAGCCGCACGATCGGCTGGTAGGCAAGCGTGAACTCGCGCCGCTCGATGGCGCGGCGAAGGTCGGATTCGAACTGCAGCCGGTCGGTGCCGACGGTGCGGAAGGCGGGACGGAAAGGCTCGATTCTATCGCCGCCGAAACGCTTGGCCTGGTGCATGGCAAGCTCGGCGTCCTTGACCATGTCCTCGGCCGAAGTCTGCGCCGTCGTCCAGGTGATCAGGCCGATGGATGCGGTGAGCACGATTTCTCGCTTGGCGAAGGTGATCGGATTGTTGATCGCGTGCTTGATGGCGTCCGCCATGGCAGCGATGCGGGCCGGGTCCTGTTCCGAAAGCAGCATCAGCGCGAACTGGTCGCCGGCAAAGCGCGACAGCGAATCCTTCGGCTTGAGCAGCCGGTGCAACCGGCGTGCGACAGTGAGCAGAATGGTGTCGCCGGCGGAGATGCCGAGGCCGTCATTGACCTGCTTGAAGCGATCGATATCGATGATGAACACCGTCGGGCGCACCTTCTCCTCGGTGCGGGCGATCGAGATGATCGCTTCCAGCCGGTTCATGAACAATTCGCGGTTCGGCAGGCCGGTCAAATTGTCATGCACGGCGTCGTGCAGCAGCCTTTCCTCGGATTTCTTTTGCTCGGTGACGTCGATCATGGTGCCGACGCAGCGGATCACCTCGCCGTCGGAGCCGATCACCGGGCGGGCGCGCAGCGAGAACCAGTGGTAATGGCCGTCGGCGCCGCGCAGGCGGAAGTTCTGCGCCACCTTGCCGCGCCTATGCTCCAGCACCACGTCGAGCGTGGTGCGGAACGTGTCGCGGTCGTCGGCATGCAGCACCGGCAGCCAGTTGCGCGCCGCGCCCCCAAGGCTGTTGGGCGCAAGGCCGAGCTGCAGACTGATGTCCGGCTTGGTCACCACGCGGTCGCGCAGCACGTCCCAGTCCCAGACGATGTCGCCCGAGCCGGCGACGGCGAGCGCCTGCCGCTCGAGGTCGGAGAACAGGCCTTGGTGCAGCGCGCCACCGGCGAAGGCGTGCTGCATGACCGTGAAGCCGATCAAGAGGATGATCAGGATCAACCCGCCGCCCAGCGCCGGCTGGGCGATGTCGTTGTCCAGCATGCCGGTGATCGCCATCCACGACCCGCATAGCCATAGCAGCACCATCACCCAGCTCGGCACCAGCATGATCGCGCGGTCATAGCCGCGAATGCCGAGGAAGATGATGAGGCCGAGGCCGGTGAGCGCGGTGGCGGCGAACGAGATGCGGGCAACGCCGGCGGCGACCGCCGGATCGACGATGGCCACCCCCGCGATCAACAGCAGCCCGAGGATCCAGACCAGCGCGCCGTAGCTGAAATGACCATGCCATCGGTTGAGATTGAGATAGGCGAACAGGAACACCACGAAGGTTCCGGCCAGGGCCACCTCCGTGCCGGCCCGCCAGATCTGCTCGTTGCCGGGCGATATCTCGATGATCTTGTTGAGGAAGCCGAAGTCGACGCAGATATAGGCCAGCACCGCCCAGGCGAGCGCCGCGGTCGCCGGGAACATCGAGGTTCCCTTGACCACGAACAGGATCGTCAGGAACAGCGCAAGAAGCCCCGAAATGCCGATGACGATGCCGCGGAACAGCGTGTAGGAGTTGACCGAGTCCTTGTATGAATCCGGCTCCCAGAGATAGACCTGCGGCAGTTTCGGCGAGGCGAGCTCGGCGATGAAGGTCACCACCGTTCCGGGGTTCAGCGTCACCCGGAACACGTCGGCGTCCGGGCTTGTCTGGCGGTCGAGCGCGAAGCCCTCGCTGGGCGTGATGGCGGCGATGCGCGTGGAGCCGAGATCCGGCCAGAAGATGCCGGAATTCACCAGCCGGAAATGCGGCGCGACGATCAGCCGGTCGAGCTGCTGGTCGGTGGTGTTGGCGAGCGCGAAGACGGCCCAGTCGCCGCTCGAGCGAGCATCATTGGCTTCCACCTCGATGCGCCGCACGATGCCGTCGGGGCCGGGCGCCGTCGAGACCTGGAAATTCTCACCCTGGTTCCGGTAGATTTCCACAGCCCGCGACAGGTCCAGCGCCTTGTCGTCGCGCGCGATCTTGATCGGCTCGACGGCAAAAGCCGGCATGGCCGAAAAAAGCGTGACGACGACCGTCATGATGAGGGCGAACAGCGACGCTAATCGCGGAAAATTCGTCACAATCAGCCCTTCGTTCCATCGCCCGGCGGATCGTCCGCGATCCGGGCGTAGAGGTAGTGATCCTGCCAGATGCCATTGATCCTGAGATAGGATCGCAGAAGTCCTTCGCGCCGGAATCCGGCTTTTTCAAGCACACGGATCGACCGGGCATTTTCGGGAATACAGGCAGCTTCGATCCGGTGCAACCGCAGCGTATCGAAGGCGAAGCGCGACACCAGCTTGACCGCCTCGGTCATCATGCCGCGGCCGCCGAAGCGTTCGCCGATCCAGTAGCCGATATGGCCGCTCTGCGCGACGCCGTGGCGGATGTTGCCGAGCGTGATGCCACCGGCAAGCTTGCCGCTCGATTTTTCGAAGATGAAGAAGGCGATGGCCGTGCCTTGGGCATAATCCTCGCGGTAGCGGCTGATGCGCAGGCGCCAGGCATTGCGGTCGAGCTCGTCCGGCTGCCAGCGCGGCTCCCAGGGTTCGAGGAAGGCGCGGCTTTCACCGCGCACCGCCGACCATTCGCGGTAGTCGTTGGTCAAGGGCACGCGCAGCGTGACCTTGTCGCCCTTCAGTGCCGGCAGGTCGCGGCGAAAGAAAGGGAGCGCGAACACGGTTTTGGTCGAAGATCAGACGGCGAGCCGGCGGGCCGTCGTCTGCGGGCCCGCAAGCGATTCGAGGATCGCCTCGTAGGGCGCCAGCGTGCCCACGGGACCGACCGCGGTAAGCGTCGGCTTGGTCGAGAACAGCCGCGAGGAGAGGTCGGTCAGCCGCTCGATGGTCAGCGCCGAAAGCCGCTCCATCAATTCCTCTTTGGCAATCGGCCGCCCGAACAACAGCAGTTGCCGGGCAATCTGCGAGGCGCGGCTCGCTGGGCTTTCGGCCGACATGATCAGGCCGGCGCGATATTGCGCCCGCGCCCGGTCGAGCTCGTCCTGCTGGATGCTCTCGCCGGCCTTCTGCAATTCGCCGATGATCACCGGCACCAGCTTGGCGATGTCGCTCTGCCCGGTGGCGGCATGCACGCCGAAGATGCCGGTGTCGGAAAAACCCCAGTGGAAGGCATAGACCGAGTAGCAGAGGCCACGCTTCTCGCGCACCTCCTGGAACAGCCGCGACGACATGCCGCCGCCCAGGATCATCGACAGAACCTGCGAGGCGTAGAAATCGCGCACATGATAGGCGCGGCCTTCGAAGCCGAGCACGATCTGCGCATCCATCAGGTCGCGGTCCTCGCGGAAGTCGCCGCCGACATATTGCGCATACTGCGGGATATTGCCCGCCGCCTTGGCGCGGAAGCCGCCAAGCCGCTTCTCGACCTCGCGCACGAAATTGTCGTGCTTGACGTCGCCGGCGGCCACGACGACCATCCGCTCGGCGTCATATTGGCGCTCGATGAAGCTGTGCAGCTGTTTGGAAGTGAAGGATTTGACCGTCTCCGGCGTGCCGAGGATCGAGCGGCCGATGGTCTGATGACGGAAAGCCGTTTCGGTGAAGCGGTCGAAGACGATGTCGTCGGGCGTGTCGTGCGCGGCGCCGATCTCCTGCAGGATCACATGCTGCTCGCGCTCCAGCTCGTCGGGATCGAATTCGGATTCCTGCAGGATGTCGGCCAGGATATCGACCGCCAGCGGCACGTCGTCGGAAAGCACCCTGGCGTAGTAGGAGGTCGTCTCGACGCTGGTGGCAGCGTTGATCTCGCCGCCGACATTCTCGATTTCCGAGGCGATCTCGAAGGCGCTGCGGCGCTTGGTGCCCTTGAACGCCATGTGCTCGAGCAGATGGGCCATGCCATGCTCTTCGTCGCGCTCGTTGCGGGCGCCTGACTTCACCCAGACACCAAGGGCAACCGATTCGATGCTTGGAAGGGTTTCGGTGGCGACTGTCAGGCCGTTCGACAGACGGCTTACCTCAACACCCATATGGCAAGTACTCCTTAACGCGCCGCCCGCGAGTGGCGGTCCACGTAATCTTCCACCATTTTCAACTCGGATGGAAGTATCGTGTATTTTTCGTCGGCTGTCATCAAGCCGCCTAGCCATGCGGGCAGGGCAGGGGTGATGCCGCTCGCGGCCTCGACCGCCGCCGGGAATTTCGCCGGATGCGCGGTGCCGAGCACCACCATGGGCACCGCGCCGGAGTCATGGGCGGCGGCGACACGGACGGCTGCGGCCGTATGCGGATCGAGCAGGTAGTTGCTCGCCTCGAGCGTCGCGCGGATGGTGGCGGCGACCTCGTCGACGCTAGCGCGGCCGGCGTCGAACTCGGCGCGGATGCGCTTGAGCTCGCCTGCTTCGATGGTGAAGGCGCCTGACTGCTTCAGGCCGTTCATATAGCGCCGCACCGTCTCGGCATCGCGGCCCGCGGCCTCGAACAGCAGCCGCTCGAAATTAGACGACACCTGGATGTCCATCGACGGCGAGGTCGTGGCGAACACGCCCTTGGTGCGGTATTCGCCGCTCGCCAGCGTGCGCGCCAGGATGTCGTTGTCGTTGGTGGCGATAATCAGCCGCTCGATCGGCAGGCCCATGCGCTTGGCGGCGTAGCCGGCGAAAATATCGCCGAAATTGCCCGTCGGCACGGTGAAGGAGACCGGCCTGTCGGGCGCACCGAGCGACAGGGCCGACGAGAAATAATAGACGATCTGGGCCATGATGCGGGCCCAGTTGATCGAATTCACACCAGACAGCGACACCCTGTCGCGAAAGGCGTGGTCGTTGAACATGTCCTTCACCAGGCCCTGGCAGTCGTCGAAATTTCCCTCGACCGACAGCGCATGGACGTTTGCCGCGCTCGACGTCGTCATCTGGCGCTGCTGCACCGGCGAGACCTTGCCGTGCGGGAACAGGATGAAGATGTCGGTGCGGTCGCGGCCGGCGAACGCATCGATCGCAGCACCCCCGGTGTCGCCCGAGGTCGCGCCGACGATGGTGGCGCGTTTGCCGCGTTCCGAAAGCACATGATCCATCAGCCGCGCCAGCAACTGCATCGCCACGTCCTTGAAGGCCAGCGTCGGGCCGTGGAACAGCTCGAGGATGAAGGTGTTTTTCCCGGTCTGCACCAGCGGGCAGACGGCCTCATGCCGGAAAGTCGCATAGGCCTCGCGCACCAGCCGCTCGAAGACGGGCGCCGCGATCTCGCCGCCGAGGAACGGCGCCAGCACGCGGATGGCAAGATCCGGATAGGCAAGCCCGCGCATGGCGCGGATGTCGGCGGCCGAAAACTGCGGCCACTCGCGCGGCACGTAAAGCCCGCCGTCGCGCGCCAGGCCGGCCAGCACAGCGTCCGAAAATCCAAGCGCGGGCGCATCCCCGCGGGTACTCACATATTGCATCGTCAAAGGCCTATTGCTGCCGGTCGAGTCATCCACGGCAATTGGTTAATTTTCCGAGCCCGCTCAGTCGCATTTTTGCCGCGCGGTTGCTATACGTCACCGGCTTTGTGAGAGGGAAGTGCAGTTTCATGGGGTTTTATTCGGTCAACCGTCGTTTTGTCGCGGGTCTGGCGCTCACCGGCTTTATGCTTGCCGCCGCCGGCTGCCAATCGAGCGACAATGGTATTCTTAACTTTGGTTTAACCAAGAAGGATCCCGTCGCGCCGCCGCCGCCGCAGGATCCCAAGATCCTCGCCAGCCAGCTGCGCGCCTATTGCCCGAAGGTGACGCTGCGCGACGGCACCGCCTATTTCAACACCTATGCCAAGGGCACGACGGCGAAGCCCAAGAAAAAGAAGGTTGACGCCGCGGCCGACGCCGAGGCTCAGGCAGCCGCCGCGGCCGCACAGACCGGACCTAACGGCCAGCCGATCGATCCCGCTCACGATCCTTCGAAGATCATCTACCAGGCGTCGATCACCGACGTGACGCGCGATTGCACCCATGCCAACGGCCAGATGTCGATGAAGATAGCCGTCGCCGGCAAGGTCGTGCCGGGGCCGATGTTCGCGCCCGGCACCGTCACCATGCCGATCCGCATCGCGGTTCAGCATGGCGACGAGGTGCTTTATTCGCAGCTGCATCCGTACCAGGTGCAGATTACCGACCCATCGGCCGCTACCCAATTCGTCTTCGTCGACAACAATGTCGTGGTGCCGGAGCCGACCGCGCGCGACTACCAGGCCTATGCCGGCTATGACGAGAACACGCCGGTCGCCTCGGCCGACAAGCCGAAAGGCAAGAGGAAGAAACGCGCTCCGGCGACGAACTGAGCAACGGCAGGAAACAACAACGGCGTCTCGCTGGCCAACGAAACAGACGTGTTCGTCGTCTACTCAGGTAATCCGGCTGCCCGTAATGCGCTGCCAAGAGCCTGCGCGAGCGCGGGCGCGCAATTCACGCCTGCAAACTGGCGGCTGTAGCGAAAGCCAGGCTGAAGCTCGATCACGCGGGCGGCGGCCGCCCTCGCTTCGTCCAATCGGCCAAGCTTGGCCAGCGCGGCGGCCAATTGCACATAGGTGATGCTGTGCGCCGGATTGGCTTGGACGGACTTGTAGGCAGCACGGCAAGCCTCTTCGTAACGGCCGCGCAGCAAATGGCTCATCGCCTGCGCGTCAAATGCGGCCCAGGCCCATGAATCGAACGGGCTCAGCCGTATGCCCTGCTCGCTCCACTCTATCGCGCGCTCTGCCTCACCGCTCCATCCGAGCATGACGCTGCCGAGGATGTAGGTCAGCGCCGATGACGGGCTGATGGCAAGCGCAGCTTCCAATGCCGCGAATGCGCCGGCGCGATCATGCGCATCCATTCCGATGGAAAAGCCCGCCCATGTGAGGGCGAGCGCATCATCCTGCCCGTGGACGATGGCCGACCGCGCGTGGCGGATCGAAGACGCACGGTTGATCTCCTGCAGGCCGGCGCGAAGGAACAGGCAATGATGGCACATCGCGGCATTGCCATGCGCCAGTGCATAGGCCGGCTCGAGCGCGAGCGCACGCTCGAGAAGCACCAGCGCCCTGGTCACCTGATCCGGCATGCCTGAATCCACGTCAGGCTGGGCCTGCAGCACGAGATCGTAGGCGTCGAGACTGTCGGGGCGCTTGCGCTTGACTCGTTCGATTTCGGCTTTCCGCACGCTCGGCGCAATCGCTCCTACTGCTGCCAGTGCGATCTCGTCTTGGAGCGCAAAGATGTCTTCGGAGCTGCGATCGTAGCGCTCGGCCCAGACATGGGCGCCGGTCGAAGCATCGATCATTTGCGCGGCAACACGCACGCTGCCGCCGGCCTTGCGCACGCTGCCTTCGAGGACATAGCGAACGCCAAGCTCGCGGCCGACCTGCTTCACGTCGATGGCGCGACCCTTGTAGCTGAAGCTCGAGTTTCGCGCGATGACGAACAGCCATTTGATGCGCGCCAGGCCTGTGATGATGTCGTCCACCATCCCATCGGCAAAATACTCCTGCTGCGGGTCGCCGCTCAAATTCGAGAACGGCAGGACCGCGATCGAGGGTTTCTCAGGTAAGCTCGGCGCCGACGCGGCGCGGGTGGTGGCCGAGGTGTCGGGAAGATTGGTGGCGACGGCCGGTCCGACATAGCGGTAGCCGCGGCGTGGCAGCGTCTCGATCCAACTCGCGACATTCGCCGCGTCGGCCAGAGTCCGGCGCAAGGCTGCAATCTGAACCGTCAGATTGTTATCGGCAACCGCCGATCCGCCCCAGCCCGCGTCGATCAGCGCGTCCTTCGATACGGGTTGGCCCGCATTCTGGATCAGCAGCCGCAGCAGCGCCACGGCGCGCCGCCCAAGCATGGTCGGCTCGGCCCCGTAAAAGAGAATGCCCACCTCGGGATCGAGGCGGAACGGGCCGAACTGGTAGGCGTCGCCCCTGGCTGTCATTCGAGTCTTTTAGCAAATTTTTGGCAACGGATTCACGACTTTCCGGCGTGAGCAGCCGATGTTGCGCGAACGCTTGCCGCAAACAAGCGCCCTGTCAGAGGAGGATCATATGAGCGCTGATGCCGTCATCCGCATGCCCGACGAGAAGAAGGGCGTCATGTTGCGTGGCCATCCAATGGCTTTCCTCGTTACCGATGAAAATACCACGCATACGAGCATGTTCGACTGGACGATCCCGCCGGAATTCGCCACCGGGCGACACGTTCACCGGGTGCAGGAAGAGACCTTTTACCTGCTCGAGGGCGAGTGTGAATGGCATGTCGGCGACAGGACGATTCGGGCAACGCCCGGCACCTTTCTGTTCATCCCGCCGGGAATGCCGCACAACATCACGAATGTCAGCAAGAAGCCGGCGCGCGTGCTGATGACCGTCTCTCCGCCCGGTCACGAGCATTATTTCGAAGAGCTTGCCGAACTCACGGCGCAGGGCGCGCCGGATCCGAAAGCGCTCGCCGATTTGCGAAACCGCTACGACACCGACCAGCTGTCGACGCTGACGACGCGCTCGTAGCCGGATCCTTGAATTCTCTAGGCGTCCTCGGACCACTCCGACAGCGCCGCGATCGTGCTGTTGAGCTCCGCCCAGCGCCGGATGACCGTTTCGGCGCCGGCCTCGGTCAGCGCATCGGCATGGCCCGGATAGCTGTGCCCGGCGCCGGTGAAGCCGATAACGCGCATGCCGGCGGCCCTGGCGCCGGCGATGCCGTGCACGGAATCCTCGATCACGAAAGTGTTCTTCGGGTTGGCGCCGAGCTTTTCGGCGGCGTAGAGGAACACGTCCGGCGCCGGCTTGGTCTTCTTGCTGGGAATATCAAGGCCCGAAAAGATGCGGCCGGCGAAGAACGGCAGCAGCCGCACTTTCTCCAGCATGAATTCAACCCGCTCGGTGCGTGAATTGGAGCAGACGGCGCGTGGCGCGGTGACTGCGGCAACCGCCTCGCGGGCGCCGTCGATGACGCGCACGTCTGCGCGCAGCTTGCGGTCGACGAGTTCTTCCTCGCGGTCGATCAGCGAGGCCTGGAATGGGATCCGCGACTTCTCCTCGACCCGCAGCATGATGTCCTTGAAGGTCAGGCCGGCATAGGTCTCGGCAAGCTCCTCGGCCGAAATCTCGAATCCGGCCGACGTCAGAAGCTCGGCATCGACGCGCGCGGCGATGATTTCGGAATCGACGAGCACGCCGTCGCAATCGAAGATGACAAGGTCTGGCTGGGGCATGGCAATCCGGAAGTTGAGAAGGGGAGCATGGCATGGCTGGCCCAAGCGGTGCGGCATACACCAACGGGCCGGCCGGCGCAAACGCCCTCAAGGATCCGTCAGGCAGGCATTCACACTTCCTCGTCACGGATCAGTGTGTCCAACGTATCGGGACACATCCGCTTTATCTCGGCTTCGACCTCACGATCATAGCGCCTATCGTTAGGCTCGGTTTTCCGTTGAGCCTTCCGAGCATACTGCCTGGCAAAGAGCTGAACCTGTGCAGCCCTTAGCGCCCGCTTTTCACTCTGGTTGAGCCGGCGCTTGGCCGGCTTGCCTGTCTCGTCTTGCACTGTCGGCTCCTGTCTTCCGGCAAGCATATACAAGCATATAGTGGTGCAGCGCGTGGCGAAAGCCGGCCGGCTGCTATCGGATGCGCGCCCCCGGGATTTCACCCGGCTGCTGCAGGACGATGAAGATTGACCGGCGTCGCCTGGGGTACATACATCCGCAGCCTTCACCGAATGTTTACGCTGATCGGTAACCATAACAGCCAGTAAACCGTAACGCGTGCCTTGGGTGCTTTGATGTCTGCCATGCGTCTTCTCGACGAGCTTTCCCACGTTCCCCAGCGGTCCGAATGGCTGGACACCATCCTGAAAGGCGATTGCGTCGCCGCGCTCGACCGGCTGCCGGAAAAGTCGATCGACGTCATCTTCGCCGACCCGCCCTACAATCTGCAGCTCGACGGCGACCTGCACCGGCCCGACCAGTCCAAGGTCGACGCCGTCGACGACGACTGGGACCAGTTCGAGAGTTTCGAGGCCTATGACGCCTTTACCCGCGCCTGGCTGCTCGCGGCGCGCCGCGTGCTGAAGCCCAGCGGTACCATCTGGGTCATCGGCTCCTATCACAACATCTTCCGCGTCGGCGCTCGCATGCAGGATCTCGGCTTCTGGATCCTGAACGACATCGTCTGGCGCAAGACCAACCCGATGCCGAATTTCCGCGGCCGCCGCTTCCAGAACGCGCATGAGACAATGATCTGGGCCTCGCGAGACCAGAAGGCCAAGGGCTACACCTTCAACTACGAAGCGCTGAAGGCCTCGAACGACGACCTGCAGATGCGCTCCGACTGGCTGTTCCCGATTTGCACCGGCGGCGAGCGGCTCAAGGACGAGAATGGCAACAAGCTGCATCCCACGCAGAAGCCGGAAGCCTTGCTTGCCCGCATCATGATGGCCTCGACCAAGCCGGGCGACGTCGTGCTCGATCCCTTCTTCGGTTCCGGCACCACCGGCGCCGTCGCCAAGCGCCTTGGCCGCCACTTTGTCGGCATCGAGCGCGAACAAGCCTATATCGATGCCGCCAATGAGCGCATCGCCGCGGTGCGCCCGTTGGAAAGCGCCGATCTCACCGTGCTTTCCGGCAAGCGCGCCGAACCGCGCGTCGCCTTCATCAGCCTGCTCGACAACGGCCTGATGACGCCGGGCGCGACGCTCTACGACGCCAAGAAGCGCTGGGCGGCCAAAGTGCGCGCCGACGGCACGCTGGCCATCGGCGACAGCGCCGGCTCGATCCACAAGATCGGCGCCGAGGTGCAGGGGCTGGATGCCTGCAACGGCTGGACCTTCTGGCACTATGAGCGCAGCGGCGGCTTGACCCCGATCGACGAGCTGCGCCGCATCGCGCGCCTCGGCATGGAGCGGGCGGGGGGCTGATCCGCCTGAAGCTGAATCAAAACATCAACGGATCGCCGCAAGCGATTCAGATCAGGCTGCAATCCCCAGCCGCTCAAGGTCTGCCTTAAGCGCCTTGGCGTCGGTGAACAGCACGGCCTGCCAGCCTGCCGCTTTGGCGCCATCGACATTTTTCTGGCTGTCGTCGATGAACAGCGTCGCCAGCGGTTCGAGCCCGAATGCGGCGACGTGATGGTCGTAGATCGCCTGATCCGGCTTGATCAGGCCGATCTCGCCGGAGACGGTGACGCCGCGCGGCCGGTTGAGGAAATCGAAACGTTGCCTGGCTTCGGCAAGCGTATCGGCGGCGAAGTTGGTTAGCATCGTCACATCGTGGCCCCTCTCGATCAGGCCGAGCATGACGGCGACGCTATCCTCGTAGGCATGCGGCACCATCTCATGCCAGTGGCGGCGGAAGTTACGGATGTTCTCGGCGTGGTCGGGATGTTCGGCGATCAGCGCCGCCTCCGCCTCTTCCCACGTCCGTCCGCGATCCTGCTCGATGTTCCAGGCGCTCGTGCAGACATTGTCGAAGAACCACCTCCGCTCCTCGGCATCGGGGATCAGGCGGCTGAAGGGAATGTCCGGATCGTAATGGATAAGCACCTTACCGATGTCGAAGACGATATGGCGGATTTCGGTCATTGCGGTCCTTTCAATGCGGGTGCTGCTTTTTGGTCGCGCCCGGTATGGCGGTCTCGATTACCTTTTTCATGACGGTGGGCAGCGCTTCCCCGGAAATTTCATGGGCCAGCGACCAGAAATGCCCGTCGGGCGCATCGCGCTTGACGTGGGCGTGAAAGATGTCGAGTTCGAGCGCGAAATGGGTGAAGACATGGCCGATCTGCCCGGCGCGCCGCCAATCGGCGGGAAAAGGCGCGGCGTCCGCGGTCGTCGCGCCATCCACCCTGGCGGTCCAGGCGGTGGTCGGCACCTCGGTCATGCCGCCGAGCAGGCCTTTGTTGGGCCGCTTGCGCAAGAGGATGGCGCCGTCGTCGCGCTCGGCGACGAAGGCGGCACCCTTGCGCAGCGGCTTGTCGTCCTTCGGCAGGCGGACCGGAAAGCGTTCCGGATCGCCACTGAGAATGGCGCTGCAATCCCCGCGCACCGGGCACAGCATGCAGCGCGGCCGCTTCGGCGTGCAGATCGTCGCGCCGAGATCCATCATCGCCTGGGCGAAATCGCCGGGCCGCGTTTGCGGGACCAGCTTTTCCACCAGGGCGCGGATTTGCGGTTTGGCTTCGCTGAGCGGCGTCTCGATTGAATAGAGCCGGGCCACGACCCGCTCGACATTGCCGTCGACGACCGCCGCCGGCCGGTCGAAGGCGATCGCCGCGATCGCCGTCGCGGTGTAGGCACCAATGCCGGGCAATTCGCGCAGGCCCGCCTCGGTGTCGGGAAAGCGGCCGCCTCGCAGCGCCACGAGGTCGGCGCAGGCCTTCAGGTTGCGCGCCCTGGAATAATAGCCGAGCCCGGCCCAGGCCTTCATCACGTCCTCGGCGGGTGCCGCCGCCAGCGCCTCGACCGTCGGCCATTTCTCGACGAACTTGCTGAAATAGGCTTTTACCGCCTCGACCGTGGTCTGTTGCAGCATCACTTCGGACAACCAGACGCGATAGGGGTCAGGCCTTGCGCCGCGCGCAAACGCGCCCGGCGTCACGCGCCAGAGCAGGTCGCGATGATGCGCATCATACCAGGCAAGCAGGCGGGCCCCGATATCCCGGGATCCAGCTTTGCTGGTATCTCCGGATCCCGTATCGCCGGACGGGGCCTTCTGTGATGCCTTGCGGGTCTGATCGAGCGGTGTCATTGATCGGATGAGCTGGGGACTGGAGAACGCACATGGCAGGGAAAAGGCCCTTCGGCAATCCCGTTCCGGTGAGCGATCTCGCGACCGAGATCCTCGATCCGGTGTTGAAGAAGCGCGCCGGCATCTCGATAGGGTTGGTGCAGTCCTGGGAAGAGATCGCCGGACCGCGCCTGGCCGCCTACTCGCGGCCAGAGAAGATCCAGTGGCCGCGCCGGCTGCATGAGGACGACCCGTTCGAGCCGGCGACCTTGATCATCGCCTGCGAAGGCATGGCTGCGCTGCATCTGCAGCACGAGGCCGGCGAGGTCATCAACCGCGTCAACGCCTTCCTGGGTTTCAACGCGGTCGGCCGCATCAAGATTCTGCAAAAACCGGTGCTTTCGCAAAAGGCGCGCCCAAAGCCGGCGCCGCGCCCTTTGAGCGACGCCGAGAAATCGAAGCTTTCGCGCATGGTCGGCAAGATCGAGGATGACGGCCTGCGCGCTTCGCTGGAGCGGCTCGGCGCCACGATTATGGGTGAAAGGAAGCCCAAAGGGTCGTAAGAAGCGTCATGAATGCGTTACCGATCTCGCGCATTCGTGATGCTCATGATCGAGTTTCCCGATTGGATTGGGGATCGCGATGCCTTAATTCGCGCCAACTCTCGCCTTTTCTAGCCCTTGCATTGCAAAATCCAACCGATATCAGGTGATTCGCATGAACCGTGCCCCGTTTGGCAAAAGTCTGTCTCGCAGGAACCTTCTGACCACGCTGGCTGCTGTTCCTGCGGTGGCGCTGCTTGCAGCATGCAGCGACTCCGGCGAGCAGGCCAAGGCCGCCGATGTGAAACCGGCCAACCCGTCGACGCCTGCCAAGCCGGCTGCCACGCCGGCGGCGGCCCAGGTGCCCGAGGCGCAGGGCACCGTCGACATGGCGGAACTGCTCAAGCCCGGCGCGCTGCCCGAAAAGCAGCTCGGCAAGGACGACGCCAAGGTCACCATCGTTGAATACGCGTCGATGACCTGCCCGCATTGCGCGCATTTCGCCATGACCACCTTCCCTGAGCTGAAGACCAAATATATCGATACAGGCAAGGCCCGTTACATCCTGCGCGAATTCCCGTTCGACCCGAGCGCCGAGGCCGGCTTCATGCTGGCGCGCTGCTCGAAGGACAATTACTTCGCCATGGTCGACGTGCTGTTCAAGCAGCAGCCGAGCTGGGTTGGCGTCAGCAACACCAAGGAAGCGCTGCTGCAGATTTCCAAGCTGGCCGGTTTTACACAGGAGTCCTTTGAGTCCTGCTTGACGGACCAGAAACTTCTGGACGATGTGAGAGCAGTCCAGAAACGCGGAGCGGACGAGTTCAAGGTCGACTCGACGCCGACCTTCTTCATCAATGGAAAGACCTACAAAGGGGCGATGTCGATTGAGGAAATGTCGGCCATCATCGACCCTCTGCTCTGACATCCAGGCCGCGCCGAAGCGGTCCGGCTTCGGCGCGCACTCCTGTAGTGTTGGGCGGCGCGAATGAAGTTTTCGCGCCTTCGCCTCCTCGGTTTCAAGTCCTTCGTCGAGCCCGGCGAGTTCGTCATCGAACGCGGGCTGACCGGCATTGTCGGGCCGAACGGCTGCGGCAAGTCGAACCTCGTCGAAGCGCTGCGCTGGGTGATGGGCGAAAGCTCCTACAAGAACATGCGCGCGTCCGGCATGGACGACGTGATCTTCTCGGGCTCGGGTGCGCGGCCGGCGCGCAACACCGCCGAAGTCACGCTTTTCCTCGACAACACCGACCGCACGGCACCCGCCGCCTTCAACGATGCCGACGAATTGCAGGTGTCGCGCCGCATCGAGCGCGAGGCGGGCTCGCTCTACCGCATCAACGGCAAGGAAGCGCGCGCCAAGGACGTGCAGCTTCTGTTCGCCGACCAGTCGACCGGCGCGCGCTCGCCCTCGATGGTCGGGCAGGGCCGCATCGGCGAGCTGATCCAGGCCAAGCCCCAGGCCCGTCGCGCGTTGCTCGAAGAGGCGGCAGGCATTTCCGGCCTGCACACGCGCCGTCATGAAGCCGAGCTCAGACTGAAGGGTGCCGAGCAGAATCTCGAGCGGCTGGACGACGTCGTCGGCGAGCTGGAAGGCCAGATCGAGAGCCTGAAGCGCCAGGCGCGCCAGGCCTCGCGCTTCAAGAACCTGTCGGCGGATATCCGCAAGGCCGAGGCAACGCTCTTGCATCTGCGCTGGACGCTGGCCAAGACGCAGGAAGGCGAGGCGCGTTCCGCGCTTGCCGTCGCCACCACGCTGGTTGGCGACCGCGCGGCCGCGCAGATGGCGGCGGCCAGGGAGCAGGGCATAGCCGCGCACCGGCTGCCGGATTTGCGTGATGCGGAAGCTGCCGCCGCAGCCGCCTTCCAGCGCCTGTCGATCGCCAAGACCCAGATCGAGGAAGAGGCCGGCCGCATCCGTGCGCGCCAGACCGAGCTCGAACGCCGACTGCAGCAGCTCGACGCCGACATCGCCCGCGAGGAGCGGATGGTGCGCGACAATGCCGACATCCTCGAGCGCCTGCGCGCCGAGGAGGCCGAGCTCAACTCGGAAAACGCCGGTGCCGCCGAGCGCGAGGCGACCACGCGCGCCGCCTTCGAGCAGGCCGGCGCGACGCTGTCGCAAAGCGAGGCAAAACTTGCCGCGCTGACCGCCGAGCGCGCCGAGGCGGCCGCCTCGCGCCACCAGATCGAGCGCTCGCTGCGCGAGACCGCCGAGCGCCGCGACCGCTTCGCCCGCCAGCTCGCCGAGGTCGACCGCGAGCTTTCCGATATCGTCGCGCGGATTTCCGGCCTGCCCGATCCGGCCGAGAAGCGCCTGCTGGTCGAGGACGCGCTGGCTCGGCTGGAAGAGAGCGAGGCCGGCGCCATTGCCGCCGAGCAGGCCGTCGCCGAGGCGCGCGCGGCCGAAAGCGCCGCTCGCCCGCCGCTGCAGGATGCAAGGGCCGAACTGGCGCGCATCGAGACCGAAGCGCGCACGCTGGCCAAGATACTCAACGCCGCCAGCGGCGATCTCTTTCCCTCCGTGCTGGAGCAGATCAATGTCGAGCGCGGCTATGAAACCGCGCTTGGCGCAGCCCTCGGCGAGGATCTCGACGTCCCGCTCGACCGCAGCGCCCCGGTGCATTGGGGCGAAAGCGTGGTGCAGCCCAGCGATGCGGCGCTGCCCGAAGGCGTCAAGAGCCTTGCCAGCGTCGTGCGCGCCCCGCCGCAGCTTGCCCGGCGCCTCGCGCAAATCGGCATCGTCGATGGCGCCGACGGCCGCCGTCTCCAGGCGCAGCTTTCGCCCGGCCAGCGGCTGGTCAGCCGCGACGGCGCGCTCTGGCGCTGGGACGGCCTGACCGCGAGCGCCGATGCCCCGACCGCCGCCGCGCAGCGGCTGGCGCAGAAGAACCGTCTGGCCGAGCTCGACGCCGAAGCCGTGCAGGCGACGCGCGTCGTGCGCGAGGCCGAGGAAGCGCTGGCGCGCGCCGAGCAGGCGATGCGCCAGGCAAGCGAGGCCGAGCGCAATGCGCGCCAAGCCGGCCGCGATGCCCAGCATGCGCTGGATGCCGCGCGCAACGCGCTGGCCGAGGCCGAGAAGGCCGGCGGCGAACTGTTGAGCCGGCGCGCCGCGCTTGAAGAGGCACGCGCTCGCATCGTTGACAGCCACGAGGAGACGCAGGCCTCCTTCCTCGAAGCCGAGGAGATGCTGAAGGACGCGCCCGATCTCGGCGACCTGCAGCTTCAGCTCGAACAGGCTTCCGCCAACGTCTCGCGCGACCGCGCCACGCTTGCCGATGCACGCGCCGTGCATGAAGGGCTGCGGCGCGAGGCCGAGGCGCGCATTCGCCGGTTGGACGCCATCGGCACCGAGCGAAGGAACTGGCTGGAGCGCGCCGAAAATGCCTCGACGCAGATCGCGGCGCTCGGCGAGCGCAAGGCCGAAGCCGAAGCCGAGCGCGAGAGGCTGGCCGATGCGCCCGACGAGATCGACGCCAAGCGCCGCGCGCTGCTGACGCAGCTTTCCGAGGCCGAGGCACTGCGCAAGGCTGCCGGCGACCGTCTACAGGAGGCGGAAAACAAGCAGGCGGAGCTCGACAAGGCGGCCACCGCCGCCATCCAGTCGCTCGCCGAATCGCGCGAAACCCGCGTTCGCGCCGAGGAGCGGCTGACCGCGGCGGATGAACGCCGCGCCGAGGTCGAGGCGCGTATCCAGGAGGCGCTGAACACGCCGCCGCATCTGGTCATCAAGCATACCGGCCTCGAAGCCGACGATCCGAGGCCCGACATGACCGAGATCGAACGCCAGCTCGACCGGCTGAAGATCGAGCGCGAGCGGCTCGGCGCCGTCAATTTGCGCGCCGAGGAGGAGCAGAAGGAATTGTCGGAGCGCCTGGAAACCATCGTTTCCGAGCGCGAGGACATCATCGAGGCGATCAGAAAACTGCGCCAGGCGATCCAGAGCCTCAACCGCGAGGGCCGCGAGCGGCTGCTGTCGGCCTTCGAGGTGGTCAATGGCCACTTCCAGCGGCTGTTCTCGCATCTGTTCGGCGGCGGCACGGCCGAGCTGCAGTTGATCGAATCGGAAGATCCGCTGGAGGCGGGGCTGGAAATCCTCGCCCGTCCGCCTGGCAAGAAGCCGCAGACCATGACGCTGCTTTCCGGCGGCGAGCAGGCGCTGACGGCGATGTCGCTGATCTTCGCGGTGTTCCTCACCAACCCCGCGCCGATCTGCGTGCTCGACGAGGTCGACGCGCCGCTCGACGACCACAATGTCGAGCGCTTCTGCAATTTGATGGACGAGATGTCGAAGACCACCGAGACGCGCTTCGTCATCATCACCCACAATCCCATCACCATGGCGCGCATGGATCGGCTGTTCGGCGTCACCATGGCCGAGCAGGGCGTCAGCCAGCTGGTCTCGGTCGATCTGCAGGCCGCCGAGGCGATGCGCGAGGCGAGCTGAGAGCTCGGCCGGTTCAGGCTGGCGAACCGATCTACTTCTCCGCAGCGGAGGCTGGCGCCGTATAGCGGCGGCGCACGGCGTCGATCACCAGCTTGCGGCTCTCGTCGGCCGACAATGTCTTGTTCTTCTCCGCTTCAGCCGTTTCTCGGGCGAGGTCCTCGTCCCTGATCTGCTGGCGGAACCACTTGGAATAGTCGCCGGCGCGCAGATGGTATTCCCACGTCTTGTCGTCGATGCCTTCCGCCATCTGCGCGAAGATGATGAGATTGTGGGCCCTGAGGTTCATCGCCTTCCTCGGGCCGGTGAAGTAGAAGCTGCCCGCCTCGTCGAGTTCGCCTTCTGCATATTTGCGGCTGTGGCGCTTCAGCGACTGGTCGGGCTCGATTGCCTTTACCGTGAACGGCTTCTTGCCGTCGTGCGGCCGCCAGAACAGCACCCGGTCGCCCTTGGGCAACGGAATGCTCTTTGGAGCCTGGAGCCCCGTTTCCTTGCAGAAGGTCTTGATCACGCCCTTCGCCTTGGGCCCAAGCGCAATCACCGCCGTCACCAGGCCGAGCGCATCGGTCGAGATTGCTTCCGGATGGACAGTGATCAGCACCGTGCCGGGCAGCTCGATCGAAAGCACGGATCGCGTATCCCCGCGTCGCTTGGGCATCAAATGATGCGCCTCGTCGATGATCAGCCAGTGCGGTCTTGCCGTGCGATAGCGGACATTGCCGAGGCCGGGCAGCAATTCGGCGAAGAAATCGGGCCTCTCATCGACCTTCAGTGCCAGGCCGTTGACCACGATATTGGTCTGCGGTTTCTCGATCAATTCCAGCAACTGTTCCTTGTTCGGCGCGGTTGAGCCGTTGCCGAGCGGCACCGCGCCTTTCAGTTCGTCATAGTCGCCCTCGGGGTCGAAAATGCAGAATTGCAGACCCTTTTCGACCAGCCGCTCGGTGAGCGCTATGGCCAAGGTCGATTTGCCGATGCCCGAGCTGCCGGCGATCAGCACCGTTTCCATCGGCGACAAATAGATCTCTTTCCCGCGCGAGGTCCCGAGCAGCACGCCGCGCAAGCGTTTCTTAGCCACCAGATGATCGTGCTTGATCAGCTTGCGGATCAGTTCCTCGACGCCCGTGCCGCGCGCCTCCCTGGTGACGAGGTCGGCAGTCTCCTTGACGGCGGGCAGCGCGTTGGCCACCGCGACGCTGCAGCCCGAAGCCCTGAGGAAGGCGTGGTCGTTTTCGGCGTCGCCGACGGCCACGACATTGTGCGGCGACAGCTTCAGGTCGTCTAGCGCCGCCGCCAGCCCGGTCGCCTTGTTGATGCCGGAAGGCAGGATCATCACCGCGCCCTTGTTGAAGATGATCTCCAGCTCCAGCCCAAGCAGCTTGATGACGTCGAGCACGGTGGCCTGGTGCGGTTCCCAGGTGGCGACGATCGAGCGGCCGACGGACAGCGGCTTCACGCCGCGCTTTTTGAGCCTGTCGACAAGATCCACGGAAGGCGAGGGGGCGATCGTGCGCTCTTCCTCGCTGGCCGGCGTGTAGACCAGCGCGCCGTTTTCGGCGACCACCTTGTCGAACAGGGAAAGTTCGGGAAACACCTCCTTGAGATCGGGCAGTTCCCGCCCGGTGACCAGGATCAGCTTGCGCCCGGACTTCTTCAGCTTCTCCAGTGCCAAGATCGTGCTGGCCGCGACCAGGCCATCATGCGCCAGCGTGCCGTCATAATCGGTGGCCAATGCCATGAAATACATCGGTTGAAACCTCTCCGAACGGTGTTTGTCGGTCCGTCTGGAACGAACAACGCCTGTCGGCGGAAAAGGTTTAGGTGTCGAAACGATCGCGGTGTTTCGCCCAGCTCACGGCCCATACAGCGCGCTGCCCAGCGGAATTGGAGCGTACGCCGATGGGAACTCGGTCGGCAGGATCACGTTCCGTCTTGACGAGGTTGCTTCCGCACAAGCGCTCGAGCTGGAGTGAGATGCCGATCCGATGTATGTCTTTCTGGAGGTCCTGACCGTCGTCCTTGTGGCCGGGGCGATGGCTATGGCGCTCGCCCACGCGCTGGAGCTGCCCGGCAAGTTGCTACTCGGTAGGCAAGAGTATTTCGTTGTCCAACGCATCTACTACCCGGGTTTCACGATTGGAGGCGGCATCGCGGAGATCGGTGGGATCCTCGCGACTTTTGCGCTGATGCTGACGTCGAGCGGTGCGCTCCATGTCTGGCTGATCGCCGGCGCCTTGATCGCGCTCCTCGCCATGCAGTTTGTCTTCTGGTTCATGACCCAGCCGGTCAACAAGCACTGGCTGCAGGACGTGGAATTGAACGCGCCGGCAAAGCGCTTCTTCGCGACTGAAGGCAGCGACGGAGCTCCGCTCCCACCAGCGCAGGAGTGGACGGCGTTGCGCAACCGCTGGGAACTGTCGCACGTTATCCGCGCGGCACTGGCGATGCTGAGCCTGATCCTGCTCACCACCGCAATCGCCATTCAAGGCACCTGATGTCCGACCGGCTTCCCGGTCAAATCACGATGCTTCAAACGCGTTGGCCGATCGTCCGTCGAGCTTGGCGTTGATGTGGAGGTTGGCTGGGGCGCCAGGATTCGAACCTGGGAATGTCGGTACCAAAAACCGATGCCTTACCACTTGGCGACGCCCCAGCAGGCGGGCATGCCGCGCTGCGCGCGGCCTTATAGGACGAGGCGGCGCAAAGCTCAATGCCGGGAGATCAACTAAAATCGGCAGCGAGGCGGGGCGCCATTTCCGGCCAGTTCGTCGCCGATCGCCCGGCGGTGGATCGTAAGCCGCACGCGTCGCGCGGCTGCTTCGAGCAGTGCTGGCGCGGGAGCGGCTCAGCTCCGGCTTCAGGGAAGCAGGCGATGTGTCCTTGCCTCCGCCTGGGCCACGCGTGCGCGGCAATCCTCCAGGACGGCCGCAAGCGTATCGTCGAAGGGATGCTCGGGCGCCCAGCCGAGCAGGGTCCGGGCGCGGGTCGCATCGCCGACGATGCATGGCAGATCGCTCGGCCGCAGCCGCAGCGGATCCTGCTCCGTGACGATCTTGACGCTGCTGCGGGCCAGCAGCCGATCGAGGATGTCTCCCATCCGCCAGGAGAGGCCGGACGCAAGGTTGAAAATGGCGTTCGGCGCAAGATCGCGGCTCTTCAGAACCGCGCGCGCATAGGCGTTGGCGATGTCGCGTGCATCCAGGAAATCGCGC
Source organism: Mesorhizobium sp. B1-1-5 (assembly GCF_006443065.1). Taxonomy (NCBI): domain Bacteria; kingdom Pseudomonadati; phylum Pseudomonadota; class Alphaproteobacteria; order Hyphomicrobiales; family Phyllobacteriaceae; genus Mesorhizobium; species Mesorhizobium sp. B1-1-5. Next base: position 53,470 of record NZ_VFWS01000005.1, read on the forward strand.
CTCGCATCGAGATTGCCGACGCGGATCACCGGCGGAGCCAGGCCCGCTTCGATCCGGGCGATCTGCATGGCGAAGGCCGGCACGGCAAATGCCTCGGTCTGGCCCGGGCCCGTATGGTTGAAGGGGCGCATTCGGACACACTTCAACCCCTGGCGCGAAAGCGCGCCGAGCGCGAGGTCGGCCGCGGCCTTGCTCACGGCGTAGTCGTCGATCGGAGCAAGCAGCGTGCCTTCGTCGAGCGGGCGTCCGGTCTTGGCGCTTTCGCCATAGACCAAGCCCGATCCGACATGAACCAGCCAGCAGTCCGGAGCCTTGTCGAGGACGGCACGGGCCACGTTGAGCGCGCCGCCCACATGAATGCGCCATGTGTTGCGGGGATCGGCCTGGGCAGCACCCAGGGCGGCGACCGCCGCCATGTGAATGACATGGGTGGGCCGGTGACGGGCAATGGCATCATGGACGGCGGCCGGATCGGTCACGTCCAGTTCTTCCACCTGGCCGAAGGCGGGATGCGGACCACCATCCTTGGAGGTCGCGACAATGGCAATTTCGCGGCCGCAAATCCTGCGCAGCGCGTCGCCCACATAGGGCCCGACGAAACCGTTGGCGCCGGTTATCAAAACGCGCATGCCGGCCTCACGGACCACGACGAATTGTCCGCACGCGGATGCGTGGCAGAAGACGGTGCGTCAAGTCATCGACCTGTAGATGCAAGAGCTTCCTTTCAATTCCTGGCAGCCGAGTGGCGCGCCAGATCGGCGTCCACCATTTCGCGGATCATATCCTCCAGGGAGATCGTCGCTTCCCATCCGAGCTTCGCCTTTGCCTTGGCCGGATTGCCGCGAAGGATTTCGACTTCCGCCGGCCTGAACAGGTCGGGATCGATGAAAAGATGGTCATCCATCTCCAGCCCTACATGCTCGAACGCGATCCTGCACATATCGCGCACCGTCGTCGTCCTGCCGGTGGCGACCACATAGTCGTCGGGCTGATCCTGCTGCAGCATCAGCCACATGGCGCGGACATAGTCCCTGGAGTGGCCCCAATCGCGCTTGGCGTCGATGTTGCCCAGGCGCAGTTCCCTTGCCAGCCCCTTCTTGATGCGCGCGACGGCGTCGGTGACTTTGCGTGTCACGAATTCGATGCCGCGAAGCGGCGATTCGTGATTGAACAGGATGCCGCTCGAAGCGTGCAGGCCGAAGCTCTCGCGATAATTGACGGTGATCCAGTGACCGTAGACCTTCGCCACCGCGTAGGGAGAGCGGGGATGGAAAGGCGTGGTCTCCGACTGCACCGGCTCCTGGATAAGGCCGTACATCTCCGACGACGACGCCTGGTAGAAACGCGCCTCGGGGATCTCGAGACGCAGCGCCTCCAGAACATTGGTGACGCCGATACCGGTGACATTTCCGGTCAGAATCGGCTGCTGCCATGAGGATTTGACGAAAGACTGTGCGGCAAGGTTGTAGACCTCGTCCGGTCTTACGTCGCGCATGGTTCGACTAAGACCCGACAGGTCCGTCAGGTTGCCGTCCACGATCCGCACGTCGTTTTCGATCCCCAGCCATTTCAGGCGCGTGGTGTTGACGTCGGCTGTGCTCGACCGCCGCGCCAGTCCGTGGACTCGGTAACCCTTCGAAAGCAGGAGCTGGGCCAGATAGGCGCCATCCTGCCCGGTAATGCCGGTTATCAACGCCGTTCTTGTCATCGATGCTCTCAGGGCTCGAGCGAGACGTGGGGCACGAGTCCCCGTTATTGTAGAGCGGGCCGCGCCCCAAGCCCGCGGCGATCGCTGGCTCCATCTTCGTTATACGGCTTCTGATTCATCTGCCAGTGTGGTGTCGCGCGCTCGTTCCAGCGCCATTGCCACAATCTCGCTCGCCCTGTCATGGCTGGCGGCCTCGGCATAGCACCGAAATTCGGGAGCGTTGCCGGAAGGCCGCAGATGGATGATCTCGCCGCTGGTCATCTGTGCCCTGAGACCGTCGGTCTCATCGACGTCCAAGACGCTGCCGAAGGGGGCAAGGAAGTGCTGCAAGGCGTCGCGGTCGGCGAGCTTTCGCATCAAGCCGCGCGATTTCTCGACAGGGAAGTTCTCGAGCCGTTCGCTGGCGCAGACCGGAAGCCTCCAGGTTTCGCGCAGGCCGGACAGCGATTTTCCGGACGATGCCATCGTGCCCAGCACCGCCAGGATCGGCAAAAATGAATCCCGCGTCGGCAGCGCCGACAAGACCTTGCCGTTCACCACGCAGTCCGACCCCAGAAGAACCCCGCCATTGGCTTCGAAGCCGACGATAATGCCGCCTGCCTGCCGCGCGGCGTCCATTCCCTCTATGACGAAAGGGGATCCGACTTTCGTTCTCCTGACGCCGAATCCGAAAGCCTCGGAGATGCCTGAGTTGGAGGTGATCGGCGTCACCACAATATCGGCCTTAAGGAACAGCGCCGTGGCCAGCCCGATCAAGTCGCCGCGGAACAGCTCGCCACTGTCGTCGATGACAAGCGGGCGATCGGCATCGGCGTCGGCCGAGAGCACGGCGTCGAATTCGAATTCGCGCACCCAGTCGTTCACCTTCGCCATCGTTTCCTGGCCGACGGCCTCCGTATCGACGGGCACGAAGGTTTCCGTTTTCCCGACGGGGATCACCTCGGCGCCGTAGGACCGCAGGACCTCGACCAGCAGCTCCGCCGCAACCGTGCTGTGCTGGTAGACGCCGAGCTTCATTCCGGAAAGGGCGCGAGGGGGCAGAATGCCGTCGACACGATCTCGAAAGGCCGCGAGCGCCTGTTCGTGGCCGGCTTGCCGGTCCGCATGGGCCGGAGGCCAGGGATATCGATCCGACAGTTCCGCGACATGAGCGGTGATCGCGGCCTCGTCCGCCTTGTCGATCTCGCCCTTCGGCCCATAGAACTTGATGCCGTTGCGGTCGGCGGGAATATGCGACCCGGTCACCATAAGCGCCGCGGCGCCGTGCAGGCGGGCATAAAAGGCGAGCGCGGGCGTGGGGATGGGACCGCAATCGACCGGCTGGAAGCCGGCCGCGGCCAATGCCGCCATGCAGTCTTCGGCAATCGTTGGGCTGCTGTCGCGCAAATCGCGCCCGACGAAGACCTTGCCTTGCTGAAATCCGGTCGACCGCAAGCGCCGGGCGAAACCCTCGGTATAAAGTCCGCTTGGCCTTCCAACCAATTCGGAAGCCAAACCCCGAACGCCGCTTGAGCCGAATTTCATCAGTCTGCTTTGCTGTTGGAAGACTGCCGACGCTCATTGGAATGAGCCCGGCCGCCCCCGGCTGTCAACAGCAAAAACAACTCGAAATCCGCGTCTTTCCTAGAGCAATTCCAGGAAAAGTGTGAGCGGTTTTCCGTCCGGAATTGCGTAAAATCAAAGAGCCATGCTTGGCGATGCAGCTTACGAAATAAGCAGGCGCAGTTCCTTGTCTCGCTTGCGCAAGCTGTTGCGGATCGACGAGATCTTCTCGGCTTGCAGCGACCTCAGTGCTTCTTCTGGCATCTCAACTGGTGCCTTCTTCGCGGAAAAATAGAACTCGAATTGGCCAGGGGACGTCGGCTCGAGAAAATCCGGAACCAGGGTAAAGAGGCCCAACCTGCAAGCGCCGTCAATCAGGTCGAGAAACGAAGACGGCGTAAATATCCAGCAGTGACTATCGATGTAAGATGCATTGTCCCTAATTTCATATGCTTGTTGCAAAGCCAAGAATGGAGCTGGCGATCCGGAAAATGCAGGGGTCGCGTCGACATCGACATCGGTATTCCAGATAGCTCCTGGTTCGATGGCTTTGGCATAGTACGTATGATCGAACATCTGCCTGATGCTCGGACGAACATATCCAAGAAGATCGGCCTCCACCAACTCACCCATTGTGCTTAATGGGCATCTGATGTCGAAAGTGTATCTACGATCCGGGATGGCGAGATTGAACACGCCTCCTGGCTTTAACACTTCGCCGATGCCTCTAAACCATCCAAGGACATTGGGCACATGCTCGATGACATGACATGCGATTGCAAAATCGAAGACATCGGTGTCACCGACGATTGCAGCCAGAGAGCCGGAGCCGGGCCACACATACGTCACATCCACCATCCTTTGTACCCGTTTAGGATGGTCGCGATGCCGTTTTTTCAGTTCTTCAGTCGACGCATAGTCGACGTAGGAGACATCACCGACTGGCAGAGTAGGGAAATTAAGAGCGCCTATTTCAAGGCCCTTTTGTTCCCTATAGAGAACGCCGCGCGCCAAGCACTTTTCCCGGTTCGATGTTGGCTCCCACTTCGCCAGGAATTCTTCATCAAAGCCGTTCAGACCGTCCTGAGTCACTGCCATCACCATCCTCAAGCTAATTGAGTAGGCGCGAAGATGCCATCAGGCAGGCCCAGGACAAAATATCGTCCACCGACACTTCAGATTGCAAAACCCCAACCCGTCGCCCGGTTATCGCGTTAGCGCGGAGAGAGGGAGGGCTAGAGGTTTTTTGAAGCGCTGTTGAGATGCTGTGCGCCAAACGGCCGATACGTTGTGTGAGCCTCGCACCTTGCGGCGCTGTCCGAAAATCAACCCTAATGTGCCTGCGCCACCATAATTCCTAGATCGTCCACTACAGCTGCCCCATTGGCTTCGTCAGCTGTATAATTGTTAATTGAAGGAGTTGATTGATGAGTCGAGATTGGGAAAATTGGGACGTCGGAGGCGTTGCCAGCGAGATTGAAGCAATTTGGCAGGGTTCCGAGGCTGAACTTGCCCATCGCGAGAGATTAGTGGACGTTGTGTCCCGCTATGTCACCCGCGCTCAAACGTCTGTATTGGAAGTCGGCTCCGGAACAGGCCTCGTTTACGAAAAGCTCGTAACAAACTTACCCGTCAATATCAGGTATACTGGTGTTGATTCCTCGATAAAGATGCTTGAAATCGCCAGGGAAAATTTCCCTCAGGGGCAATTTCTTTACGGCGATGGTTATGAACTCGTTTTTAGAGACAGAGAATTCGATACTGTTTTGTGCTTCGAAGTTCTCGGCCACATCCCGCAGATCGAACCGGTCGTCCGCGAGTTGATCCGCGTCGCAAAAGAGACATGCATCTTTACCGTATGGCCGAGCGATAGCGCCGACATCGCTGAAAGTTGCGAAATAATCGATGGCGTCAAATTTTTGCACCGGCGATACTCCGACGCCTATGTCAAAAGAGCAATCTATGGTGTCCCGCCCAAGGATTTTAGGAGTATCGATGTGGAACCCCTCCCGATCGGAGGCACAGCCTACATCGTTACACTGTGAATCTGGTCCATATTCATTCCCATAAAGCGCATCTCACCCGAGAATTTTGAATCTTTTTATAATGCGCCGAGTGATCAAAGGGAGTCCGCCCTCCTCATAAGTGATTGAGAGATGGAGCTTTAGCCGATCGAGCCACCTCCAGAACCTCTTCGTATTGAAGCCGCCTTGGTCAAGCGGCTTAGGGTGATTTGCACGGTGCCCCGCCAATTGCTTGAAAAAGCTCGCCCAGGTGTGGGAAACGTGCAAGACGTCATAGCGTGCTTTGACGTCCTCAAATGCGCATTTCGCCAAGGTCTCGCGCCGATTGGTGTGCTCAAGAAGAATGAATAGCGCCTGCAACCAGGATGCCTGGGTGTTATCGACCAGCAACCCGGTGGCCGAATGTTTCACAACGTCGCTGTAGGGTGTAATGTTCGAGTAGATGCCGGCTATATGGCAGGCACCGTATTCACGGTACTTATTATCCGTTTTTCCGCGGTTGGCTTCGTGGTCCACCAGTGGCGCTAACCCGACTGCCCAATTCCTGGCGACCTGAAATTTAATATAGGCATCATAGTCGCCGGTGTGCGGAAAAAAGCGGATGCGCTCCCCAATCGTGACATCCCTTGGAAGGACGCCAGCGAACTCGAATACGGCCTTGGGGAATCTCTCTAGAGTCGGTTTGATAACCCCTGATATCAAGTCCAAATCGTCGATACGTGACGGGCTGCCCGCAAAACCAATCCGGATTTCATCCGTAGGGGACGGTTGCACACCATCAATCGCAGCGAAATCAAAAAACGTTGGCAGAACGGTGACACGATCATTGAAACTCGAAACGAACTTTGCCAGTTCGATGGAATTGGCAATCACTGCTTGTGCGTTAGAGACCGCAAACTCTAGCGACTTCCTTACAACGGGATGTCGATAATATGCGGCGAGAGAAGTATTTCCGGCAATACGCCAGAAGTTGTCATCGATGTAATATGCATAGGGCCGCTTTGCATCGACCAATATCTGCGCCCACCAGAGAGCCAGCGGATCTGCGCATCGGACAAACATCGGAATGACGTCGGGTGTAATCTCAGATGCTTGCAAACGGTCGAGAAACTGAGTTTTATGGCGAACACCATGTTCGTGGCATGCCCTCATAATCTGCTCGATTAGATGCGTTGTGGCGATTTCCGCCTCGATTACGACCAGTATGTTGGCGACGTTAGGCATGGCTACAACGGCTCGACAGGCTTGCAATGGCTATGCCAAACCACCTCCGACGACCGCGTCCCTGGTAACTTTTGCGATTTGAATCTGTTCTACGTATTCGACCTTTGCAAACGGAGCGATGGCTAAGCGGTTCCAGCCCAGATGAGAATAGGTCGCAAATTCGAGGGCATAGATCGGCCAACCGGAACGAGCGAACAGACGAAGACGCCATGTGCCATCCTGATGGACTACAGTTCCTTTCAGGTCGAAGGTGACCGGAAACTGGAGATCCATTGCGTCGAGAGCATGTGTCGATTGAATGGCGATGTCCCCGTCAGGCGTAACCAATTCGATCCCGACAAGCCCTTCATGAACGCCCTCAGATGAGAAAGCGCAAGAAATGCTCCTGAGCATTCCGCTCCTAAGCGGAATTGGGTATTCAACGAAAACCTTATCCTGAATACCATCTGACAATTCTAAATAGCTGTTCGGGGTGCGAATCCTATTTTTCTGAACATATTGGCGAATGTCCTCAAAGACGGGCGAGACATGAGGCCAGAGGTCTTCTCGGGTGAGACGCGGCTTGAAGCGCCTATAACGTCGAATTTTTGTCCTCAGTCCTGAAAGCTCAAGCAGGCTCGTTTTGAGCGAGTTAATATCCGAGGCGCGGTTCGCGCTTGCCTTAGAAAGAAGCATTTCTTTCAATCGAGATTCGATAGTCGTTGGGCTGACGGCTGGCGTGGCCTCAACAATCTTGTGCAGTGTCCTCAAATTTTGCTCGCCAGAGAAATGTGTTCGGCAGAAAGCGGCGTTGACCCGTTTGCAACTTTCCCAGGATTCGCGATTGGCGATAAGCCTCTTTAGTGCCAGAAGCCAGGCTCTGGGCTCTTGCGCCGGCTCCACTCTTGCCGAGGCGCCGTCAAACGCCGGGATATCATAGGGTGGATCGTTCGGCACCATTAGCAAAGCGTCGAGCAGGTAGGCGCAGAGCGCCACATTGAGAGTTTTATATTTGTTATTGATGGTCCTGCTGGGCGCGTGGATGAGGATATCTGGGCGGTACTCCGCAAGCTGGAGCAGCGCTCGATTCCAATCTATATCGAACGGCAAAAAAGTTATCTTCAGATTTCGGTTTTCGGAGGCAAGATCCCAGAGTTCTGCGTCCTCGGCATCGAAGCCACCCACAATAAAGTGAATTCTACATGCCTTGCTCGCCAGTTGACGCAGAGCAGGAAGAACATTTTCCCGCAGACCGCGTTGCCGATGCTTTCCTCCAATGGAAGCAACTTTCAACTCGAAGTCGCGTACTTTGGTTGATTCTGTAAATTCTGGGGGAGTCTTTGCGTAGCTGACAGGGAACAAATACAAATTCGGATGTATAAGATTGGCGTCAAAATATTCCAACAATTCAGGGCTGCTCAGCAGGACCCCAGAGAACCTTTTTAGTTTTATCCTTAGTTGCTGCTTAGAAAAATCTTCGGACGTTACGTAAGATTCTACTGATGACAGCTCAGTAAAATTGTCATCAAGGAAATAATACAACGGTATACCGAGTTGATGAGCGGCGTTTATCCACTCCATGTGAATGTCGAGGTGTCGTACGATCACGACACAAGAAGCTGAAGGTAATTCAGAAATTTGGAGATTACCCTGCGAGAGAATAACTCGGACTTGACCTTGCATCGCTCTCGGAAGGTAGTCGAAATACAACGACGTCGAAGCGTTATGCGCAGATGTTAAGACGATAATTTCTTTCTTCTGGGCGGACTTTTCACCGAGCGGCATATCATTCAGCCACTGCCGCTTTGAAATGTGAGAGGTGGCCAAGTCCGCAATTGTAGCAGTCGTACGCGCAGAAATTCCTGGCCGCGACGAAAAGACATCGATATCGAGAAAAACCTGAGGAGTAAGATTTCTACGGTCAGCACGCATCCACTCCTCGCTTGCGCCCGACGTCATAACATAAGTTTTTCCTAACGAATCTTCAGTCGAAGGTCCAGTTATCTCACCAACGTTTACATCAACGTAATGTAGCAGATACTTTTCGCCGACCCTGCGCCACAAATCCCAATCGCATATCCGAGTCATAACTACGTTAGGATCATACAGCCCAATAACGTCTATAACGCGCCTTGGCAAAAGTACGGCAGAGTTAGAGATTAAATTTCGGGTTTGCAAATTGTATGCAGATAGCGGTTGACCTAGCCTTACAGATTGAATTGTAGATGAACCATATTCTCTAGCTAACATTGTAACATAGCCGTAGCAAACTCGACCAGGGTTGGCGAGACTATGCTCTAGCAACTTTTCGAGCGCATCGGGGTAGAAGATATCATCGTCGAATGCGAATGCGATAAAGTCGGCGCGAGCCTTAGTAAAGGCCTCAAATTCAGATATAGCTGGAAGGCCGATGTTGCGTGGATGCCTGAGGCAGCTTACGCGTCCATCGCCACGCATCAATTCTGCGATCTGATCGGCAGTTCCGTCAGTGCTTGCATCGTCAACGATAATGAGCTCGATGTCTTCCAGCGTCTGACCCAACACGGACTGGACCGCCTTACGAAATAGGCCGCTAGCGCCTCGGCGGTATGTAGGCAGCAGCACAGAAATGGCCGGCTTGTGGTCGTCCGAATATCCGGATCCTGGAATCCAGATCGTATCTTTCACTAAGTCTCTGACTTTCATCGTAATTCAGCCATCATGGATTTGGTAAGTTTGTACGCGAGTAGATTTCGAGTACCTTAGACGTCTCTCCGTCCATACGAACTCCGCCCGCATCGAGCCAAATCGTTCGCCGGCAAAAAGACTCCAGAAGATTCGTTGCATGGCTTGCGAAGACCAGAACCTTGCCTTGCTCCATAAACTCATACATCCGCCGCTTGGCCTTGTCCGCAAATCTGATATCCCCGGCACCCATCACCTCATCGATCAGCAAGATCTCAGGATTAATGCTGGTCGACACGGCAAAAGCTAGGCGGATAAACATGCCGGCTGAATAAGTGCGAACCGGATAATCCAGAAATTCTCCGAGCTCCGTGAATGCCCCGATTTCGGGCAACTTCTCCTCGATCTCGGCGGGAGACATACCAAGCAGAAGACCGCGGATGCGAATATTATCCCAACCGGATTGATTCATCTCGAAACCGGTCGCGAATTCGAACATCGGGCAAACATGACCCCGAACAACCACCTTTCCGGACGTTGGTGGATAAATCTTTGCCATAACCTTCAGCAGCGTGCTTTTACCCGCGCCGTTGAGGCCTATAAGGCCAACTCTTTCGCCGCTCCCGATACTGAGGTTGACCCCACGAAGCGCGTCCACGCTATATGTGGACTGATGCGGCTTTCTCCCCGTTAAGCGGCCAGCCAACCAGTCTTTCAAACCGTCGCTACTGCGCTCGCCCTGAAAACGAATTCCCACGTCCTCGAGTTTGATTGCGAATTCGGTCATAGCAGGAAAACAAGCCGATTATCGAGACTACGGGCGATCGCTGCGGCAACTGCCCACACCGCGAAAACATAGATCACCGTAAAAAAATAGTTTTCCAACGGAGGGAATCCTCCTTCAAGAATTGGGTGTCTAACAACATCAATCAGATAATAAAGTGGGTTATACCTGTAGACAAAATCTAGGTGCTTCGCCTGAAGTACTTGTACAGGAAACATGATTGGGGTTACAAAGAACAAAACTTGTAATATTCCCGCCAGTGCGAAAGGAAAATCCCTAAATCTAGTGCCGAGATATGCGGAAATCACAATATGACCAAGAGCAGCGACCAACAAGAGCCCAAGCCCCGGAACGGCGATTAGCCAGCCCACAATGTGCATTCGCCCAAAAAACAATTGCATTAGGACAATTGCCGAAAATCCAATTATCATAATTATGCTGTAACTTACAAGAGCGCGCAGAAGATATATCTGTTTTGGATATGAAAACTGTTTGATGTAACCCTCAGAGACGATGAATGCCGACCCGGCTTCAGTAAATGAAGAAAGTATCAATCCCCATATAACAAAACCGGTATTCAAGAAGGGCAAAAAATCAGCCATAGGCTGACCAAGCATGACGCCATAGACAAGACCAGCGCCGCCGACGAAAAACGCCAAATTAAGCAGGATCCACAAAGGTCCAATAAACGAGCGTCGGAATCGTGCCTTGATGTCTTGAACACCTAGGAAGGTCCAAACTCGCCAAAGCTTCAGCGATGTAAGCGCATCGGTATAAAGTTGCTCTCTTGGAGTCATCTGGCGGGCTCTTGGTTAAAGTTCATCCGGATGAGGCCGTTCGAACGACTCTCTTCTGCAAAGCCGCATCGTGTGTAGAGTTCGATTGCTTTGCGATTCCGCTCCATGACCTCCAGGAATAAATTGGGCAATTTTAGTACATCGATTCCGAACCGCACGAGTTCAGCGCACGAGCGCTTTATGTAACCCCTCCCCCCCATATCCGGAGCAACAAGAAACCGCCCAATCTCAGCGCTTCCAGCATAGTGATCGATGTCATAGATGCCGCACTGGCCTACTGGTCGGCCATTAGCTTCTATCAGGAAGAAAAAATCATCTTCCTTTTGAAGGTAGCGTTTGTACCAGGAGAGATGCGCTTCGAAGGCGATCTTGTCGGAACTCTTGAACCAGACGCGCGCCTCGTCGCGATTGCGCCAAGCAAGGATAGTCTCAAGATCTCGCTCCTCCACGAGTCTCAAGACGACGGTTCCATCTCCAAAAGGAGTGACGTGCTGCTTCATTGTGCGTATTGGAGGACCAGTTCGGAAACCAGATCCACATCCGCCTTGCGCATCCGCAGGTGCAGAGGCAGGGAGATGATTTCCTGGCTTGCGGCTGCCGCATTTGGGCATGTGCCCGCGGCGAAAGCGTACATCTGGTAATCAGTGTTGTCGCGATAGTGGACGCCAGGATAGACGCCATGCTCGTTCAACGCCAGCATCAGCATGTCGCGATTCTTCACGCGTATCTGCAAGAGATGCTGTGCAGATTCACATCCCTTGGCGGTCGGCACGACGCTTACCCTGTTGTGCCCATCAAAATGCTGCCGATACCAGACGGCCAGCTGGCGCCGGAAGGAATTGTCGATATCGAGATACTTCAACTGGACAATGGCCATCGCTGCCATGATCGAGTTACCATGGAATTTATAACCGACCTCCTCGACGTCATACATCCATTTGTAAGCCCCCTGGGCAGCAGTGCGGGCATAGGTGTCCTTATTGATGCCCAACCAAGTGAGCTTGCGGACCCGCTCGTCGTCTTCCGCATCCTTGAAGCAAATCATTCCGGAATCGGCTGTGGGGAGATTTTTGACAGCCTGAAAGCTGAACACTGATACGTCAGCTTCACCGCCGATGTGCTTGCCGTCAACGCGCGTTCCCGCCATGTGGGCCGCATCGAGCACAACTTTGATGCCGTTCGCACGGCATATTTCCAAGATCTTCTGATATCTGCCGACATTCCCGCCCATGCCGACGAAAATGAGGGCTTTTGTTCTGTCGGTGATAAGCTTGGTGACGCTTTCAGGGTCGAGGCAAAGATGCTCGTCAACATCCGCGAACACCGGCTTGAGGCCAGCGTAGAGAATGGCATGGTTCGTCGAAACGAATGTCAACGGCGTCGTTATGACTTCGTCTTCGTTGGTCCATCCATGTTTCGACTTAAAAATCTGGAAAGCTAGGTGAAGTCCGACGGTATTGGAATTCAGAAAGTGAGCGTGCGGAATCCCGGTATAATCCTTCCACGCGGTCTCAAATTCCGTTGTCTTGAAGCCCAGTCCCGTCCAGCCTTTTTCGAGGCACTCGCGGATCTCCGACAGACACTCTTCAATACGGAAACTTGGTACAAATAGCTGAACAGTCATCGTTCCTCCAGCGTTGCCTACTGGTTCAGTTGCATGTTTGCCTGTCTTGCCTCTCCGAGCACAAGACGCGACACGATTTCTGCGGTAGACTCGCGCCACTGTGGCGCGGCCCATTCAAATGCCGAGGCGAACTTCACTGTTGAGAGCCGTGAGTTGGCAGGACGCCGCGCCTTGGTCGGATAGTCCGCCGTCGCGATATCGCGCACGGTCGCGTATGGACCACCAAACGCCCGGCTTGTGTCGAGGATGTGACGGGCAAAGCCGCTCCAGTTGGTGTCGCCACTTCCTACCAAGTGATAGATGCCAAAGGCGGCAAAATTCTTGTCGTTCGCCAATTTCGCCGCCGCATGCAGGATCGCGTCGGCGATGTCGAGCGCCGATGTCGGATTGCCCCACTGATCGGCGACGACCGATATCTCGTCGCGGTCGGCGGCCAGCCTCAGCATTGTCTTGACGAAGTTCCTGCCGAAGGGGCTGTAGGCCCAGGCCGTGCGCAGGATGAGATGGCGCGGGTTGGCCGCGGCGACCGCCTCTTCGCCGGCGAGCTTGGAGGCGCCGTAGACGCCGAGCGGCGCGGTCGGGTCGGTCTCGACATAGGCGCCGTGCTTGGCGCCGTCGAAGACATAGTCGGTCGACAGATGGATGACGGGAACGCCGAGCCTTGCCGCGGCTTGCGCCACCGTGCCGGCGCCGGTTGCGTTCACGGCGAAGGCCAGGTCCTTGTCGTCCTCGGCCTGGTCGACGGCGGTGTAGGCGGCGGCGGAAACGACGAGGTCGGGCCTTGCCGCTTCAAGGGCCGCGAGCACGGTGCCGGGCCGCGCAAGGTCGAGCGCCGGCCGGCCGACGGCGACGACCTCGACATCGTCGCGGTTCCGCGCCGCCTCGACCAGGCTTGCGGCGACCTGGCCTTCGCGTCCGGTGACGGCAAGCCTCACGTGGTCACCTTCCTGCTCTCGGCCGCGTTTTCAGCCGGGCTGCGTTCGGTCTTTGCGTTGCCGATCGGGGCGTTGCCGATCAAGGCGTTCTCGATCGGGGCGTTCTCGACCAGGGCGTTCTCGACCGGGCGCGCCGTAGCCCGGCCCAGCCGCGCGCCGTCGTAGCGCTGCTCGCGGATCGGCCCCCACCACCATTTGTTGTCGAGATACCAGTCGACGGTCCGGGCCAGGCCGCTGTCGAAATCCTCCCGCGGCGCCCAGCCGAGGTCGCGCGCGATCTTGGAGGCGTCGATCGCATAGCGGCGGTCATGGCCGGGGCGGTCGGTGACGAAGGCGATCAGCTCGCGATGGCGCTTGCCGCCGGCGCGCGGCCGCCGCAGGTCGAGCAGGTCGCAGATCGCCTCGACGACGCCCAGATTGGTGCGCTCGGAATTGCCGCCGACATTGTAGCTCTCGCCCGGCCGCCCCCTGGTCGCCACCAGCTCCAGGGCGCGCGCGTGATCCTCGACGAACAGCCAGTCGCGCACATTCGCGCCGGCGCCGTAGACGGGCAGCGGCTTCTCGTCGAGCGCGTTGAGGATGACCAGCGGGATCAGCTTTTCCGGGAAATGATAGGGGCCGTAATTGTTGGAGCAGTTGGAAAGCACCACCGGCAGGCCGTAGGTCTCGTGCCAGGCCCGCACCAGATGGTCGGAGGCCGCCTTGGAGGCCGAATAGGGCGAGGACGGCGCATAGGGCGTGTCCTCGACGAACATGCCGCCGTCGAAAGGCAGGTCGCCGAAGACCTCGTCGGTCGAGACATGATGGAAGCGGAAGCCCGCCTTGCGCTCGTCGGGCAGGCCGCGCCAATATTCCAGCGCGGCGTTCAGGATGCGGTAGGTGCCGACGATGTTGGTCTCGATGAAGGCGCCTGGACCGTCGATCGAGCGGTCGACATGGCTCTCGGCGGCGAGGTTCATGACGATGTCGATATCGTCGCGGCGCAAGATCTCCAGCACCGCGCGCTCGTCGCAGATGTCGGCCTGCTCGAAGCGGTAATTATGCGCGTTCTCGATCGGCCTCAGCGAAGCGAGGTTGCCGGCATAGGTGAGCTTGTCGAGATTGGTGACGCGGTAGGCCGGATTGGCGCACAGATGCCGGCACACGGCCGAGCCGATGAAGCCGGCGCCGCCGGTGACCAGGAAATTCATGCCGCCGTCCCTCCTCACGCGAACACCTCCGCCGCGCCCAGCAGCGGCGCGTTGCGGTCCTTGTCCGAAAGCTGGAAGCCGCCGGCGATCTCCGGCCATTTTATGCCGATCGCCGGGTCGTCGAAGCGGATCGAGCGGTCGTGCCCGGGCGAATAGGTGTCGGTCACCTTGTAGAGCACCTCGGTATCCGGCACGAGCGTGACGAAACCATGCGCGAAGCCATTCGGCACCAGGACCTGGTTGCCCTTGTCGGCCGATATCTCCAGCGCTTCCCATTTGCCGAAAGTGGGCGAAGAACGGCGGATATCGACCGCGACATCGAGCACGCTGCCCCGGATGACGCGCAGCAGCTTGGCTTGCGCGCGCGGCGGCAGCTGGTAATGCAGGCCGCGCAGCACGCCGGCCGCAGCGGAATAGGAATGGTTGTCCTGCACGAAATCGAGATCGATGCCGGCTTCGGCGAAGCGCTCCGCATTCCAGGTCTCGCTGAAAAAGCCGCGCGCGTCGCCATGCCGCTTCGGCACGATCTCCAGCACGCCGTCGAGGCCGAGCCGCCTGACCTCAAGCACCGCGTTCCTCCATCAGATCGGCCACCCGCCGGCGCAGATAGGCGGCATATTCGTTCTTGCCGAGCCGCGCGGCACGGTCCAGAACCTTGTCGGCGCCGATCCAGTGCTGCTCCAGCGCAATTTCTTCCGGGCACGCGATCTTGATGCCTTGGCGATGCTCGATCGTGCGCACGAAAGACGATGCCTCGAGCAGGCTGTCATGCGTGCCGGTGTCCAGCCAGGCATAGCCGCGGCCGAGGCGATGCACATGCAATTCGCCACGCTTGAGATAGACATTGTTGACCGCGGTTATCTCGAGCTCGCCGCGCGCCGAAGGGCGGATCGTCGAGGCGATGTCGACCACGTCGTTGTCGTAGAAATAGAGACCGGTCACGGCCCAGTTGGACTTCGGCCTTTGCGGCTTCTCCTCGATCGTCAGGGCCTTGCCGGTGGCCTTGTCGAAGGAGACCACGCCATAGCGCTCGGGATCGTCGACATAATAGGCGAAGACCGAGGCGCCGCCGTCGCGCGTCGCCGCCTCGCGGCAGAGCTGCGACAGGCCGCCGCCGAAATAGATGTTGTCGCCGAGAATCATCGACACGCTGTCCTTGCCGATGAAGTCGCGGCCGATGATGAAGGCCTCGGCGAGGCCGTTGGGCAGCGCCTGCACGGCATAGGACAATTCCAGCCCGAATTCGGAACCGTCGCCCAGCAACGCCTGGAAAACCGGTAAGTCGCGCGGAGTTGAAATGACCAGAATCTGGCGAATTCCCGCGAGCATCAGCACGCTCAGCGGGTAATAGATCATCGGCTTGTCGTAGATCGGCAGTATTTGCTTAGAAACCGCTAATGTTAGCGGATAGAGACGTGTTCCGCTGCCACCCGCAAGGATAATTCCTTTCAAAAAGCTCTCCTTGAACTACCGCGGCCCCCGCCTCGACGCCAAGTTGCCCGTGCTTAGTTTTCGGGCGCTGGCTTGTCAATGTCGGCTTTGACTGCTTTCCGACGTTACTTCATCGCTTTCTATCATCCGGCGTAAGGCGGTTTCGAGCGAAATCCGACAGCGCCATGAAAAAGGGCCGGCAGGCGCCTGTCGCCCGCCGGCCCTTTTCTCGTCGATTGTTCTCAGCCGCGCTTGAGCAATGTCCACACGGCCGGCACCAGGCTGGCGGCCAAAGCCACCTTGATCAGGTCGCCGACGATGAAGGGCAGGACGCCGAACTGCCAGGACTTTTCCGGCCCGATGAGTGTGGCCAGCCAGGCAAAGCCCATGGCCATCATGACGACCTCCGCCGCCAGCATGGCGCCGAACAGCTTGAACGGGTCGCGGTCCCAGCCGCGGTCGGCGGCCCAGCCGGCGATCGCCGCCATGACCACGAAGCCGGCGAGATAGCCGCCCGTGGAGCCCAGCATATAGACAATGCCGATGCCCTTTTCCGGCGTGCCCTGGAAGACCGGCAGACCAAAAGCGCCCTCGGCGAGGTAGAGAAGGAGCGTCGCGACGGCAAGGCGCAGGCCGAACGCCGAGGCGATCAACAGCACGGCCAGCGTCTGCAGCGAGATGTCGACCGGGCCGAGCACCACCTTGGTCTTGGCTGAAAGTGTCAGCAGCAAGGTTCCGGCGAGCGCCAGGAAGAGCTGGGTCGCCAGCCGGGCAACACCCCGATCCGGCAGGGTGAGAGAAACAAGCGGGCGCATCGTGGTTGCAGTTGCCATGGTCTTCCCCATTCTGGCTGATTTGCCGGGTGGCTGATCAGCTGGCTCTTAAAGCGCATCGCGCAGAAACGCATTCAGGCGACGCGCTTTAGAATTGTCTTGATGCATGTCGTTCTCCCAAAACCGCTGCGCAGTTTTGGGAGACATGCATTGTTTTTCCTATATTGGCTTCCGTATCGGACGGCAATCATTTTGCCGCATCGCAACGGAGCCCGCAGGCATGGCCCTTGAATTCGACACCAGCTTCGATCCTGCCTATGGCCGTGCGGTTTCGGTCGCGCCGGATGTGCTGCGCATCACCGCAAGAAATCCGGGCCCTTTCACCTTCCACGGCACCAACAGCTATCTCGTCGGCCGCGACACGCTGGCGGTGATCGATCCAGGGCCGGAAGACGACGCCCATCTCGAAACACTGCTCAAGGCGATCGGCGGCCGACCGGTCAGCCACATCTTCGTCAGCCACACCCATCGCGACCATTCGCCTTTGGCGGCGCGGCTGAAAGAGCGCACCGGCGCGCCAATGCTTGCCGAAGGCCCGCATCGGCCGGCGCGCGCCTTGCGCATCGGCGAAGTCAATCCGCTCGACGCCAGCGCCGATCTCGCCTTCGTTCCCGATGTCGTGCTGGCCGACAATGCGCTGACCGAGGGCGACGGCTGGGCCATCCGCACCGTGCTGACGCCCGGCCACACCGCCAACCACGCCGTGTTTGCCCTCGAGGGGACCGGAACCCTGTTTTCAGCCGACCATGTCATGGCCTGGTCGACCTCGATCGTCGCGCCGCCGGATGGCGCCATGGCCGACTATATGAGCTCCCTCGACAAGCTTTTGGCGCGCGACGATCGTTTGCTGTTGCCGGGCCACGGCGGAGCTGTGACCGCGCCGCAAAGCTTCATGCGCGGACTGAAGACGCATCGCAAGATGCGCGAAAGGGCGATCCTGGAACGCATCCGCGCCGGGGACCGGACGATCGCGGAGATGGTTGCGGCGATCTATCGCGACACCGACCCGCGGCTGCACGGCGCTGCCGGCCTGTCGGTGCTTGCCCATCTCGAGGATCTGGTCGCGCGCGGCCTGGTCGTCACGGACGGCGATCCGGCCATAGACGGAATTTTCAGCCCCGCCGCGTGATCACTCAGCCGGCGCCGCGCCGACCTGCCCCGCGACCTCCTGGTCGAGCTCGCCGAGGAAATCCGTGATGCGGGCGGCGTTGTCGCCAAGGTCGTAGCGGCCGTAGCGCGAGGCCGAGCGCATGTCGACGATGACCTGCTCGCCGTCGTCGGTAATGCGGATGGCGACGTCGGCCGGCAGTCCGAGCACGAAGCCCTTGGCCAGCGCGTTGATCGTCGCTTCGCTCTGGCCGTTGATGTCGGGATAAGGTGCCGTCAATTGCCAGTCGCGGCGGTCGAGCACGGTTTCGACAGCGTCGACGACGGTTTCGAAAGGCAGATTGTAGCTGCGCCCGCTGACCAGCGGATAGGCATCGGCCTGCAGGCTCTGCTCGCCCGGGGTCGGCGGCGACAACTCGTTCATGTCGCCGGTGCGGTCGCTGGTGTCCAGCACAGGCGGATCGTCGAGATCGGTCGAGATGTCGCGCAGCGGCGGATAGATCGTCGCCCAGTAGACGGCGACGCCGTAGGGCGCCAGCACCAGCAGGGCCAGCAGCGCGCCGATGGAGAGATCGCGGCCGCCGCGATCGCCGAAGCTCCAGACCCTGGCCAGGCCGAGCCCGGCCAGCAACAGGGCAAGCGCGGCCAGCAGCGCGACGAGCGCCAGCACCCACAGGAAAGGCGGCGTTTCGACGAGACCCAGCCGGTAAGCGGCAACGGCGGTGAGCAAAAGGACGAGAGAGAATGCCCCGATCCGCCGCGACCAGCCGGCCGCCCTTGACGTCTGCCGTTCAGGAATAGATGCCATTCTTTGCCGTGTCGCCCCAACCCGGGCCGAGAGTTAGCGGTTTTTGGCGCCGGCTTGAAGCCGAAAGATCGAACATTTTTCGTCAATCCGTCGGCAGGCGGTAATCCTTGAACTGGTCGCGCAAACTGGTCTTCTGGATCTTGCCGGTGGCGGTGTGCGGAATTTCGCCGACGAAGGCGACGTCATCGGGCATCCACCACTTCGCCACCTTGCCGCTCATGAAGGCGAGAATGTCGGTCTTGGTCGGCTCCTTGCCGGGCTTGCGCACGACGACGAGCAAAGGCCGCTCGCCCCATTTGGAGTGCGGGATGCCGATGGCCGCCGCCTCCGCCACGTCCGGATGGCCCACGGCAAGGTTCTCGAGATCGATGGTCGATATCCACTCGCCGCCGGACTTGATGACGTCCTTTGCGCGATCGGTGATCTGCATATAGCCGCTGGCGTCGATATGGGCGACATCGCCGGTATCGAACCAACCATCCGCATCGAACTGCTCGGCGCCGGCGCCGCCATAATAGGCTCGGGCCACCGCGGGGCCGCGCACCTTGAGATGTCCGAAGGTCTTGCCGTCCCAGGGCAGCGCGTTGTTGTCGTCGTCCGTCACTTTCATCTCGACGCCGAAGGGGGGAAAACCCTGCTTGCCCTGGACATCGAGCCGCGCCTCGCCGGTCAGCATCTCATGTTGCGGCTTCAAGGTGCACAGGGTGCCCAGCGGCGACATCTCGGTCATGCCCCAGGCATGCACCACCTGCACGTTGTAGTTGTCCTGGAACTTGGCGGTGATGGCACGCGGACAGGACGCCCCGCCGATGACGACCTTCTTCAGGTGAGGCAGCTTCTTGCCGGTTTCCTCAAGATATTGGAGCAGCATCATCCATACGGTCGGCACGGCCGCGCTGAACGTCACCTTCTCGGTGTCGAGCAGTTCATAGATCGAAGCGCCGTCCATCTTGCAGCCCGGCATCACCAGCTTGGCACCGATCATCGGCCCGCTCTGACCGAGCCCCCAGGCGTTGGCGTGAAACATCGGCACGACCGGCAGGATCACGTCCCGGGTGGACATGCCCATGGCGTCGGGCATGGCGGCCATCATGGCGTGAAGGACATTGGAGCGGTGGCTGTAGAGGACGCCTTTCGGGTCGCCCGTCGTGCCCGACGTGTAGCACATGCCGGCGGCGGTGTTCTCGTCGAACGTCTTCCAGGCGAAGGCGCCGTCGGCTTCGGCCAGCCATTCCTCGTAGGCGACGGCGTTCGTCAGCGACGTTTGCGGCATATGCTCCCGGTCGGTCAGCACGATCACCTTTGTCAGCGACCGGACCGCGCTGGCAATCTTTTCCAGGATCGGCACGAAAGTCAGGTCGACGAAGATCGCCTTGTCTTCGGCATTGTTCATGATCCATGCGATCTGCTCGGGAAAAAGCCTCGGGTTGAGCGTGTGGTAGATCGCGCCGATGCCCATGATGCCGTACCAGGCCTCGATATGGCGAGCCGTGTTCCAGGCGAGAGTCGCGATGCGGTCGCCGAGCCTGAAG
Organism: Mesorhizobium sp. B1-1-5; assembly: GCF_006443065.1. NCBI lineage: Bacteria > Pseudomonadati > Pseudomonadota > Alphaproteobacteria > Hyphomicrobiales > Phyllobacteriaceae > Mesorhizobium > Mesorhizobium sp. B1-1-5. The sequence goes on from NZ_VFWS01000005.1 coordinate 73,652, forward strand.
CCGTCGCGCTCCAGCCGTTGCGCCACCTTGAGCGACCGGTGATGGATCTCGGCAAAGGTGGTGCGCACGATCGGGCCTTCGATCGAGCGCGACACCACCTCCCTGCCGCCATGCTGACGTTCCGCATGATCAAGCAGCTTGTGGCAAAGCAGCGGCCATTCCTGCATCAATCCGAGCATCAATTCCTCCCCTTTGCGCATTTCGCGTCATTTGTTTCACGCATTGTGGAACGAACCGGCGGATTGTCCAGCCGTCATAAGTCGAAGCCGGTGGATGGATCGAAGGGCCAGGCAAAGCCGCCATAATCCGGCCATCGTCGCCGTTAAGGTTCATTAACGGGCTCGGTGAGATTGGCGGATGGAGAGGTTCGCATGGACGCGCAGCTCGACGATAAGGCCCTCGAAAGCACGCTTGCCGAAAGTCTGGACGATCTGACGCCGGACACCAAAACCGTTTCCGAAGATGAATTTGCCGAAGTCGTCGGCGGCGCGCTGGAGGCCGTCGGCGGAACGCTGCTGTTCCAGATGCGCGTTGAAAACGGCGCCGAGGGCGAGCATGTCGCCGCGGCCTGCATCGGTAACGCCGACAATCGTCAGTTCCTGCTGCTCACGCTGCCGACCACCGGCGGCGCGCTGAAGGTCGAGACGGCGGCGAGAAGCACCAATCCGGTCGCGGGCATTGCTGCTGCCTATGCCGGCCTCATGGACGCCTTCAAGACGGCCGCCTGACGACCCGAAGCTGACGTTCAATGAATGGTGATGACGCCAAGCGGGACGCGCGCTTGCGCGACGCGCCTGGCCGACACATGTAAGTCCCCCCTGAGAACGTTTCACCGTTTCGCGGAAACGACGAAACGTTCTCTCTTCGTTTTGACGCAATTCCGGACGGAAAAACGCACTTTTCCTGGAATTGCTCCAGGAGACCATTCATGGACAAGCTTACCAATCCAGCGCCCGGCTTCCAGCGCAACCGGGACAAGGTGATCACGGTCGAACCTTATCGCGGCACCGTCACGGTCCGCGCGGGCGACAGGATCATCGCCACATCGACTGCGGCAAAGGTTCTCTCGGAGCCACCTTACCCGGCCGTCTTCTACATCCCGTTCGACGATATCGATTTCGGCAAGCTCGCCCCGACCGACCATTCGACACATTGCCCATACAAGGGCGATGCCAGCTACTGGAGCGTCCAGCCAGCCGGCGAAGCCGGCGAGAATGCGATGTGGGCTTACGAGCATCCGTTCGACGAAATGGTCGAGATCCGCAATCACGGCGCGTTCTACACGAACAAGGTGACGGTCGAAGCCACGCCGGACTGAGCCGTAAAGGGAGGGCGTTTACGTCAATCTCGAAAGCATGTGGCTGCCAAAAATTCAGCCGTCGCCACCCTCGCGCCGCGCTCTCAATCCGTGGTGCCGTCATTGCCGACGCCCTCGGCATCGTCGAGGCGTACGAAGGTCATGCCCTTCTGCTTCAAGGCCAGCAGCCCCTGAACCACGCCCTCGCCGGCGGCATGGGTCGGCTGGTTGATGTGGGCGATGATGACATCGCCGTCCTTGGCGGCCCCGATGCGGCGCGCCGTTTCCTTCGCGCCGAGCAGCGAGCCGCCGTCGCCATTGACCGAGAAGCCTGCGATCTTGAAGCCCAGCCTGCGGATCATGGCGATCGCCGAGGGGCTGTATTCGGCGGTGGCGCCGCGAAACCATTTTGCCGCAGGGCCGCCCGCGCCAACCAGGGCGGCGGCGCCGGATTCAACCTCGGCCTGCACGGCGTCCGGACTGCCGGCGCTGCGGATGCCGAAGATCTTCCGCGGCATATCGACCGCCGGAATATGGCGGCCGCCGTGATTTTCCAACTCGAACAGGTCGGGATGCGCCCGCATGATCTCGACGGCCTCGGCATTGCGCTTCAGCCAGATGCCGGTAACGAAGATCGTCGCCGGTATCCTGTTGTCGACAAGCGCCGAAAGTATCCTTGTGTCGGTCTTTCCGCCGCAGGCATCGAGTGTCAAGGCGACGCGACCACCACCTTCAACGCCCTGCGGCTTCAGATGCAGCGTCGGCTCGAGCAGCGTCGCGGCATTGCCCGCCGACGCCGCGAACAGCACCATCGCGCAAAAGGAGTTTCGAAGCAGACCCATCATTCATTCCAAACCGGCACGCTCGGCATCATCTTCGCGCCGCGCCAAAAACTTGTCTCTAGAAGACCGGCATCTAGGCGAAAATCGGGACGGCAAACAGCGTAAAAACAGCAATCGCGAAAATTTGCTTTCGCCTATACCGCTGCTTCCAGAGGCATCTCGGTTCGGGCCAGCAACTGGAGCACGGCCTCGACGACCGCGTCGACCTCCAGGCGCCAGACGCAGCATGCCTTGTTGGGGTCGGGCCGTTCGCACAGGTCGCCACCGACGCAGTCACAAGGCATGGACGGGCATACCGCGATGCTCGGCGCGCCGACTGGCCCCCAGTGGATCGGGCTCTGCAGGCCGAACAGGCCGACGACGGGAGTGCCGACCGCGGCAGCCATGTGCATGGGGCCGCTGTCGTTGCCGAGAAACAGCCGCGCCTGCTTGAACAGCGCCGGCAACGTTTCGAGCGGGAGCGCCCCGACCAGGTTGACGATCGGCGTCTTGGCAGTCGCCAGAATCTTCTCGGCCACCCCGTTCTCATCCGGGCCTCCGACCAGGGCGACGTCGAGACCGGTTTCGGCCGCTATCCGATCGATTGCAGCGGCAAAGCGCTCGGGCTGCCAGCGGCGCCCAGGGAAGCTTGCCCCGGCATGCACCGCGACAAAGGCGTTCGGCCGAAGGTGCAGCTTGTCCAGCAGCGCCAAGGCTTTCGTCGTCTCGAACGGCAGCGGCCGGAAGGCGGGAGCCCGCACGCGCAAGTCGACGCCAAGCGCCTCCAGCGGCGAAAGATAACGATAGAGAAAGTGCTGCTCGCCATAGCCGAACGGCTTGGCCTTCACATTGGCAGGTTGGCGCGCAAACCAATGCAGGGGCCTCTCGGACGGGTGATATCCCACGCGAACCCGTGCGCCGACCAGCCCCAAGATGAACCGCGACGTCTTGGTGTCGGTGATGTCGATGGCCATGTCGAAATGGTAGCGGCGCAACTTAAAGAGCGTGAGAACGAGCTCCTGCAGGCGTAGCAGCGGCGTGCCGCGCATATGGGAACGGCGGAAGGTCACAACCTCGGCGGCGATGCCGTTGGCGGTGAGGAGACCGCCGAAGCGGGCGTCGCAGAGGAAGACGACGCGGGCGTCAGGGTATTCGAGCTGCAGGTTCTTCGCCAGCGCGGAGGCAAGAACGAGATCGCCAATGTGCTTCGTCTGCAGGATCAGGATCGAGCGGACCGCGGAGGGAGCCCGCAACGTCGGTGTCCGGGGGCCGGACGGACCGGAATTCGCGAAGCCGGGTTGAGATGTCGACATGTGGAACCATCACGCGCATTTTCACGTGATCTTATACAAGACGACACGGTCGCGAACCATCGGAGTCTCGCGCGCCGATAGAGCGTTTCAACATTTCTCGGAAACCGCGAAGAATGCGCTATTTCGTCGTCTTTGACGCAATTCCGGACGGAAGGCTAAGGCGAAGTCCCAGGACCCGACCGTTTCACACGTTTTCCTGGCTTGCGCAAAGAAGGGAGACGCGGCCGACGGGCGGTCCGCAATTCCAGCAAATGTCAGACCGCGGCTTCCAGGACCATCTCGGTGCGCGCCAAGAGTTCCAGCGCCGCGTCCACCACCGGATCGACCTCCAGGCGCCAGACGCAGCATGCCTTGCTCGGGTCGGTTCGGCGGCACAGGTCGCCCCCGACGCAGTCGCAAGGCATCGATGGCCGCAACGAAATGCTGGGCACGCCGACCGGCGCCCAAAGGACCGGGTTGGTCAGGCCGAACAGGCCGACGACCGGTGTTCCGGCCGCGGCTGCCATATGCATCGGTCCGCTTTCGTTGCCGAGAAACAGCCGCGCCTCACAGAGCAGCGCCAGCAGCGTTTCCAGCCGCAGCGTGCCCGCCAGGTTGGCGACAGGCGTTTTCGCCGCGGCCATGATCCTGTCGGTCGCCTCAACCTCGTCCGGACCGCCGACCATGACCACGCGCAGGCCGGTTTCGCGGACGATCCTGTCGATTGTCTCGGCAAAGCGCTCCGGCTGCCACCGCCGCCCCGCGAAGCTTGCTCCGGCATGGACCGCAACAAAAGCGTTTGGCTGGATCCGGTGCCTGGCGAGCAAGGCCAGGACGCGCGTCGTCTCGAAGGGCAGCGGCCGGATGGCCGGCGCCCTGACGCGCAGATCGATGCCCAGCGCCTCCAGCGGAGACAAATAACGGTAGAGATAGTGCTTCTTGCCGAATCCGAACGGCTTCATCCTGACGTTGGCGGGTTGACGCTCGTGCCAGCGCAAAGGCCGCTCCGTCGGAAAATAGCCGACCCTGACCGGAGCGTTGACCAGTCCGGAAATGATCCGCGAGGTCTTGGAGTCGGTGATGTCGATGGTCATGTCGAAACGGTGTCGCCGCAATGTGCGCACAATGCGGAAGAGCTCGCGCCCGCGCTCGAGCGGCGAGCCACGCATCCTGGCACGGCTGAAGGGGACGACCTCGGAAGCTATGCCATGGGCAGTCAGGAAGCCGGCGAAATGGGCTTCGCAGAGAAACACGATCCTGACGCCCGGATATTGAAGCTGCAGGTTCTTCGCCAGTGCCGAGGCAAGCACGATGTCGCCGATGAACTTGGTCTGCAGGATCAGGATCGATCGGTAAACGGATGGGGAAATCTGCAACATGGGTTTTCCGACACAGATAAATTCGGTGTCGGAAAGTCGCTTGGAACGGTGTCGAGATTCAGGGCCGTCACGCGCACGTTCGCGTGACATTGCATACAAAGTCGTAATGTATCGGGACGCCGCTGGCCGAAGCCCGTCAGGCGCGTTTTGCCGCACCCTTCGCTGCCGCCACTGCCGCCTGCGCAGCGGCCAGCCTGGCGATCGGCACGCGGTAGGGCGAGCACGATACATAATCGAGGCCGACCTCCTCGCAGAAACGGATCGAAGCCGGATCGCCGCCATGTTCGCCGCAGATGCCGAGCTTGATACTCGGGCGCGTCGCCTTGCCCTTTTCGGCCGCGATCCGCACCAACTCGCCGACGCCGTCAATGTCGAGCGACACGAACGGATCCTGTTCGATGATGCCCTTCTGCCGGTAGGTTTCGAGGAAGGACGCCGCATCGTCGCGCGAGATGCCGAACGTGGTCTGCGTGAGATCGTTGGTGCCGAAGGAGAAGAATTCGGCCGCTTCGGCAATGACGTGCGCGCGGATCGCCGCACGCGGCAATTCGATCATCGTGCCGGTCAGATAATCGATCTTGGTGCCGGTCTCCTTCATGACGCTTTGCGCGACCGCATCGATGCGCGCCTTGACGTATTGCAGCTCCTTCACCAGGCCGACCAGCGGCACCATGATCTCCGGCACGACCAGCGCGCCGGCCTTGCGGCCGGCCTCGACCGCTGCCTCGAAGATGGCGCGCGCCTGCATCTCGGCGATCTCGGGATAGGAGACGGCGAGCCGGCAGCCGCGATGGCCGAGCATCGGGTTGAATTCGTGCAGCGCATCCGTGCGCTGCCTGAGCTTGTCGGCCGACACGTTCATGGCGGAGGCGACCTCGGCGAGTTCGGCCTCGGTCTTCGGCAGGAATTCGTGCAGCGGCGGGTCGAGCAGGCGGATCGTCACCGGCAGGCCGGCCATGATCTCGAACAGCTCGAGGAAGTCCGAGCGCTGCATGGGCAGGAGCTTGTCCAGGGCCGCACACCTGTCCTTCTCGGTGTCGGCCAGGATCATCTCGCGCATGGCGACGATACGGTCGCCATCGAAGAACATGTGCTCGGTGCGGCAAAGGCCGATGCCCTCGGCACCGAAGGAGCGCGCCATGCGGGCGTCGAGCGGCGTTTCGGCATTGGTGCGCACCTTCATGCGGCGCGTGGCGTCGGCCCATTCCATGATGGCGGCGAAATCGCCCGACAGCTCCGGCTGCAGCATGGCGACCGCCCCTTTGAGCACCTGGCCGTTGCCGCCGTCGATAGTAATGATGTCGCCTTTGCGGAAGGTCTGGCCCATCGAGAGCAGCGTGCCGGCCTTGTAGTCGACACGCAGCGAGCCGGCGCCGGACACGCAGGGCTTGCCCATGCCGCGCGCCACCACCGCGGCGTGGCTGGTCATGCCGCCGCGCGTGGTGAGGATGCCTTCGGCGGCATGCATGCCGTGGATGTCCTCCGGGCTGGTTTCGATGCGCACCAGGATCACCTTGCGGCCTTGCGCCCTGGCGTCCTCGGCATCGCTGGAGGAAAAAACGATCTCGCCGGTGGCGGCGCCGGGCGACGCCGGCAGGCCCATGCCTATGACATCGCGCGCGGCATTCGGGTCGATGGTCGGATGGAGCAGTTGATCGAGCGAGGCCGGGTCGATGCGGGCGACCGCCTCCTCCCTGGTGATCAGCCCATCCTTCGCCATCTCGACGGCAATCTTCAGCGCAGCCTTGGCGGTGCGCTTGCCGGAGCGGGTCTGCAACATCCACAATTTGCCGCGCTCGATGGTGAATTCGAGATCCTGCATGTCGCGGTAGTGCTTTTCCAGCCGGTCGGAGATGTCGACGAAAGCCTGGAAGGCGTCCGGCATAAGCTTCTGCAGCGACGGCTTGTCGGAGCCGGCGGCAATGCGCGCCGCCTCGGTGATGTTCTGCGGCGTGCGGATGCCGGCCACCACGTCCTCGCCCTGGGCATTGACCAGGAATTCGCCGTAGAGCTGCCTTTCGCCGGTCGAAGGATTGCGCGTGAAGGCGACGCCGGTGGCCGACGTGTCGCCCATATTTCCGAATACCATGGCCTGGACGTTGACGGCGGTGCCCCAGCTTTCCGGGATGTCGTGCAGGCGCCGGTAGGTGATCGCGCGGTTGTTCATCCAGCTCGAGAACACGGCGCCGATCGCGCCCCAGAGCTGTTCCTGCGGATCTTGCGGGAACGGCTTGCCGAGCTCTTCCTCGACCTTGGCCTTGTAGAGCGAAATCACGCCTTGCCATTCCTGGGCCGTCAGGCCGGTGTCGAGCTCATGGCCGAGACTGGCCTTCTGGTCCTCGAGGATTTCCTCGAACACTTCGTGGTCCAGGCCCATGACGACGTCGGAATACATCTGGATGAAGCGGCGGTAGCTGTCATAGGCGAAACGCGCATCGCCGGAATCGGCGGCCAAGGCCTCGACCGTCTCGTCGTTGAGGCCGAGATTGAGCACCGTATCCATCATGCCGGGCATCGAGGCGCGAGCACCGGAGCGCACGGAGACCAGAAGCAGCTTCGACGGGTCGCCGAAGCGGCGGCCGGTAATCCGGCCGATATGGTCGAGAGCGGAGACGACATCCGTCTCGAGCCCGCCGGGATAGGTGCGGCCGTTGGCGTAATAGGCGTTGCAGACCTCCGTGGTGATGGTGAAACCGGGCGGCACCGGCAGCCCGAGGCTGCACATCTCGGCCAGATTGGCACCCTTGCCGCCGAGAAGGTTGCGGTCGCCGGCACGGCCCTCGGCGGCGCCGTCGCCGAAGGTGTAAACCCACTTGGTCATGCTTGCCCTCCAGTTCGTGGAAGATAGAAACATCCGGATGAGTGCCGTTTCCCGCCTTCCCCGCTCCGAGCGATAGGATGCTGCAGTGCGAAAGGCAAGGCACCGGCAAGCAACCACTGCGGCTACAATCGATTAAGCAAAAGCTGCGTCAAAAAGACTTGCCGGAGGGAAACGGCCGATCTAGAACATAACGGGAACGCAGTGGAGTAGCGTGATGAAACTCAACGGAAAACTCGACCATCTCGAACTGCCGGCGACGGGCGGCACGCTGGACAGCGTCAAATCTTTCTACAGCGCCGCCTTTTCATGGTCGTTCACCGACTACGGTCCGACTTACGCCGCCTTTGCCGAAGGGCTCGACGGCGGCTTCCAGGCAGATGCCGGGGAGGCGCCGGCCAAGCCGCTTCCGGTGCTTTATTCCGAGAGCCTCGAGGAAACGCTGGATGCGGTGGAGAGCGCCGGCGGCACCATCGTCAAGCCGATTTTCGCCTTTCCCGGCGGCAGGCGATTCCATTTCACCGATCCGGCCGGCAACGAACTGGCCGTTTGGGGACATTAGAGCGCTTCACCGTTTCACTGAAACGGTGAAGCGCTCTAACTTTGCCCAAGCTGGTAGGTGCGCAGTAATCTTGCAACTCTGGCATGGGTGGGAGGCCAAAAAATCTATGGCTCTCCCGCCCGCTCCGCGCTGATGAGGTAGCCGGTGACGGAGGTTGGGGTTTTGCAATCTAGAATGGTGGCGGACGATGGTCGGTCCGGCGCGGTTTTGGTATGCATGTCCTCACGCCTGGAGTTCAGTGCTGCCCAATGACCGCAGACGTAGAAGCCGTATCGGAAATCCGTCCGAGGATGCGGGCGCACCATGATCGTGCGCTTCGCCCGCACGGCCCAGCCTGCCGAATACGCCGGCATCATGGCCACCGACAGCGCCGCCCGGATCGGGAAGGGCGTGTCAGTATCGTCTACGGAGTATCCATCGAGAAACCAGGAAATTGAGCGCTGTTGTGATGGCCAGCGTTGCAAAGAACGCCGCCACTCGGCTTTGCAGCGCTCGCTCGAGAAAATGAAGGGTCGCCAACCCGGCTACAAACACCGCGGCGACCGAGCCGCCGACCGCCAGCCGGTCCGTCAAGCCGGTGCGCCCGCCGGGAAAGACGCGGTCCGGATAGAACGCCATCACGAATGCGAGGCCTGCCAGCCAGGCAATCGTGTAGGAAACGCCCGACGACAGGATCGTCAGGCCGGCAAAGTAGACGGCACTCGTCAGCGCGGTGTTCAGTCCTCCCGCCGCAAGAAAACGGAGCGCATCCGAGCCTATCCGGTCAGCGGTCATCCGGCCCGACCGTCGCGAGGAAATCCGAATAGTCCCTGATATAATCGCTTGCGTCATAGGGGTGCGAGGCCATGACCAGCAAGACCGTGTCCGGCTGGAACTTGTACTGGATGCCCCACACGCCGGGCGGCAGATAGAGCCCGACCGAGGGATCCGCCAGCGACACTTCCTTTCTGTCGTGACCGTCATCGACGACGACCGACAGGCGGCCATGGGTGGCAATCAGGAATTGCTGGCATTGGCGGTGCGCATGCTCGCCCCTGACCTTGTCGGAACGCACGCCGTAAACCAGAAACGAGCGCAAGGGCTTGAACGGCAGGTTCTGTCCGAACTCGAGCGGGGCCAGCTCGCCGCGCAGGTCGCTGAAGTGCGGCAGCCGCCAGAGCTCGCATCCGCCGACGCCCAGCGCCATCCTGTCGCCTGCGGCGCCAGGGGCCGCTTGCGTCATCACCGGCTCGACCTGCGGGCCGGTCTGATAGCCGACGATGACGGCCGGATTTCCAACGACCACGGCGTTTGCCGGGACGTTCTTGGTCACCACGGCGCCGGCGCCGATCATCGCCTGGCGGCCGATCGTTATGCCCGGCAGGATCGTTGCGTTGGCGCCGATCGACGCGCTGTCCTCGACGACCGTCTGGAGAAACTGCTCCGGATAGTGTTTCGAACGCGGGAAGCGGTCGTTGGTGAAGGTCGCATTCGGGCCGACGAACACGCGATTACCCAGCCGAACGCCGTCCCATAGCTGAACGCCGCTTTTTATCGTGACGTCATCACCGACGGTCACGTCGTTTTCGATGAAGACATGATCGCAGATGTTGCAGTTCGCGCCGATCACGGCGCCTGCGAGGACATGGGCAAACGCCCATATGCGCGTGCCATTGCCGACGCGCGTGCTTTCGCAGATACCGCGGTCATGGACAAAAAACGGTTTGTCGTTCATGCGGACGTCCCGTCGACAATGCGGCTTATTATCCGCAATGGGCGCGATTTGGTGTTTTCAACCGCCCGCCAAAGATAACAGCCAAGGATGCCTTGCACCGCGAGGATCGCTGATCCAAACCCCACGATCAGCAGCACCAGGGTCGTGTATCCGGCCGGATCGATCTTGCCCAGCAAGCGGGCGACGACGGTGATCGCGGCAAACACAAGGCTGAGCACGCAGCCCGCAATTCCTACCCAGAGTATGAAAACGATTGGAAAATCGGAAAACGAGAAGATCGAATCCATCATATATCTGAGCCGGCGCCCAATACCCCAGGCACTCTTCCCATGCTCCCGCTCGCGCCGCCGATAAGGCACGAACTCCCGCCTGAACCCGACCCAGAACAGCTGAACCACAAGCGAGCTGTTTGGCTCCTCGATTGACAGGATCGCATCGAGCGCCTGGCGGTTGCAGGCAAATATATCGACGCCGCCGCTCGGCATGCTGGGCAAAATCAGCCTGCGGTAAACGCTCCAGAAGGCCCGGGACAGGAAACGTGTCAGAAGGGGGTCGTCGCGGCCGGTTCTGCGGCCAAACACAACGTCGGCCGTGTCCTTTTCCAGCATCGAAAAGAATTCGACAATGAGTTCGGGCGGCTCCTGCAGGTCGGCCGCCATCGCGGCCACATGTTTGCCGGACGCGTGCTCGAGCCCCGTCCGAATGGCCGTGAAGGAACCAAAATTCCGGCTGTGGAAGATGATCTTGTATCGGTAGCTGGCGTCCTTCAAAGCCCTGACCAGCAGGCCGCCCGACTGGTCGGGCGACCCATCGATGACGAAGACAAACTCGATGTCGCCCTCATACATGGCGTCGAAATCGGCGACGGCCTGCAACAGGGAAGGGATGTTCGGCTCATTGCGGTAAATGGGAAAAACAAGAGAGCGCGCAGTCACATTGCCTCCCATTCGCCAAGGGCCCCGCACACTTGCTCGACCTCATCATTCGTCATGTCCGGGTAGCACGGGACGGAACAGAGACGACTGATGCTTGCCCGGGAGATTGCGAGATTTTCGGTCCCTTTCATGGGCAGGGCAGCCCAACCAATCTGATCGCAATCCAGCACGGGATAGTGGACATCGGTATCGACGCCGCGCTCCTTCATGAAGGCGCGGAATGCGTCCCGGTCGTCACAGAGCAGGACCGCAAGGTGTGCGACGGCGCCGTTGCCGCCGTCGAGGAATTTGAGCCGGCGTCCGGTAACGGCCTTAAATCTGCTAACGATGCTACGGCGTTGTTCGTTGCGGCTGTTCAAGTCCGGAAGAAGTACATCCAAAATCGCGGCCTGGACCTCGTCCATGCGAGAGTTGCGCCCTCCCGGCAGGGCTACATGGTATTTGGAACTCCAGCCATATTGATGAAGCTGACGAACGCGCTCCGCCAGTCTTGGGTTGGAGGTGAGGACCGCGCCGCCGTCACCCATCGCGCCGAGATTCTTGGTCGGGTAGAAGCTGAAGGTGGCGATGTCTCCAAGTGATCCAGCCGTTTCACCCCCGATGCGAGCACCATGTGCCTGGGCGCAATCCTCAATGACCGGTATGTGCGACATGCCGGCATTGACAAGTCCTGCCCGGATAGCGGGTACATCGACCACGCCGCCGTAAAGATGGGTAGCGACAATCGCAGCCGTGTCGGTACTCACCGCTTCCAGCACCGATTGGACGCTTGCAAGTTGGCTGGCTGGTTCGATGTCGACGTAGTGTGGAATAAGGTCGTTGTGCCAGCACGCGCAACTGGCATATCCCCCGGCATTCGCCGCCACGATCACCTCGCGTCCATGCGCATCGCCAAGCCCGACGATAGAGCGTAAAGCGAGTTCAAGGGCGTCCGTTCCGTTGGCGACGAGGATGCAATCCGAGGCTCCTGCAAACGTCGCAAAGTTCGCTGCGAATCGCTTCCCTGCCGCGCCATTGAGCCACCATCCGGACCGCAGCGTGCCTGCTACTTCGCGCGCGATTTCAACCTCATAGCGCTGGTACAGACGCTTGAGATCATTCATCGGAACGGCATTCGGCTTCGTCATCAACAACTCGACAGCGTGTCTTGTTCGCTCCGGCGTGTTCGCCCGCAAACATTCGGAAATTCAGATGATTCTGGCATGACTCAGTTAAGAATACTTGCACCGCAGAAACAGCGGAAAGCCAAAACCACGTGCCCAACTATTGAGATTTCGGCTCGGTCGCGACAGGCTGGCGTCATTTGTGGAACGCTGTGAGCCTAGGGGCTGGCCAAAACCGCTTCGGCAGACCTGATCGGCACCGCCGTCAGCGACTCATAGCTATTGCGACAAGCTTGTTGCAGCGTGCTGCGCCGTGGTGAAGCCGGATCGTCACATCGTGACATCTATTGGCTTCCCTTTTGGGCGCCCGACAGGTTCTCTGAACGACTGACAATCCGCTCCGAGTTATTGCCGTTCCTAGTCAAATCATTCGCACAATCAAATATCCCCAAAAAACCTCTAGCCCTCCCGCCCTCTCCGCGCTAAGGCGATAACCGGGTGACGGGGTTGGGGATTGCAATCTGAAGTGGCGGTGGGCGATGTTTTGTCCTCGCCCGTTCTGATAGTATCACCGCGCCTGGAGTCAGTACTGCCCAATGACCGCATACGTAGAAGCCTTATCGGAACTCCGACCGAGGATGCGGCGCGCCATCATCATGGTCCAGGATCTCGTCATGGTCCTGGTCGCGGTGGCGCTTAGTCTGATCCTGTCGCAGTCGCGGCTTTCCTTCGACGCGTTCTCCGTCGGCGGGCTGGCCTGCTGGGCGCTCATCGTGCTCATCGCCCATCTGCTGTTCCGATCCAGCGGCCTCTACACCACCGTCTGGCGCTTTGCCTCCACGCCCGACTTCTTCAACATCCTCAAGGGCTGCGGCAGCCTGACGGTGGTGCTCTACCTGGCCTCGCTTGCCTTCCGCTTCTTCTTCCAGCCCGTCGCCGGCCTCAACGAGCGCCAGTTCATCGTCTTCTTCCTGGTCTCCTTCACCATCATCTCGGCTCCCAGGCTCTATTACCGCTTCCTGCGCGATGGCGCGAGCTGGCGCATCCTGCGCCGCGCCGCCGGCGAGGGCTCGACCAAGCAGGCGCTGTTCATCGGCCGGCTGGGCGAGGCGGATCTGATCGTGCGCTTCACCCGCACGGCTCAGCCCGCCGAATACGCCATCGCCGGCATCATGGCCACCGAGAGCGCCGCGCCGCTCGGCACGCGGATCCAGGGTGTTCCGGTCGTGGCGCTGCGACCGCGCCTGGTCGAGGTGCTGGAAGACTATGTCAAAGGCACGCAAAGCCTCGACCTCCTGATCTTCGGCCAGGGGGTCGAGCGCGAGATCGAAGACTATGCCGAGCTGGTGCGCGTCGCCCGCCACAGCGGCATCGCCGTCGTCCAGTTTGCCGGCCTGTCGGAACTGGGGCAGGGTGGCAAGCTGGTTCTCGATGCCGTTGAAATGGAAACCATCATGCGCCGTTCGGCGGTCGCCACCGATACCACGCGCATCGGCGCCTTCGTCGGCGGCAAGCGCGTGATGGTCACCGGCGGCGCCGGCTCCATCGGCCGCGTGCTCGTCAAGCGCGCGCTGGAGCTGGGCGCCGAGGCGGTGCTGGTGGCCGACAATTCCGAATTCGGCATTTTCCAGCTCGATCAGCAGACCGACGACGCCGACCGCGACCGGCTGACCAGCCGCATCGTCGACGTCACCGACCGGCCCCACATGACGCGCCTCGTCAAGGAGTTCAAACCCGCGATCATCTTTCATGCCGCTGCGCTGAAGCATGTGCCGCTGCTCGAGGAGAACTGGGAAGCGGCGATCGAGACCAATGTCTTCGGCACGCTTGCCTGCGCCGAGATCGCCGCCGAATGCGGGGTGCCGCGGTTCCTGCTGATTTCCAGCGACAAGGCGGTCGACCCGACCTCGGTGCTGGGCGTCACCAAGCGTGCGGCCGAACAGATCGTCTCCTCGCTGCATGAGGCCCAGGCGGCCTCGGCGCCGCGTGCCGGCGCGGCGAATGGTCATGCCGGCGCCGCCGATCTGCGTCATTCGGGCACGAAATTCATCGCCGTGCGCTTCGGCAACGTCTTCGGCTCCAACGGCTCGGTGGCGACCGTCTTCCAGGCGCAGATCGAGGCCGGCGGGCCGGTCACCATCACTGACCGGCGCATGACCCGCTATTTCATGACCGTGGCCGAGGCCGTCGATCTCGTCATCATGTCGGCCGCCGATGCCGAGCAGCGCCAGGGCAAGGACGACTACGCCATCTATATGCTCGACATGGGCAAGCCGGTGCCGATCCTCGAAGTCGCCGAAACCATGATCCGCATGGCCGGCAAAAGCCCCCACACCGATATTCCGATCCGCTTCACCGGCATCAGGCCCGGCGAGAAGCTGCACGAGACGCTGCACGCCGAGAACGAGGAGGTGGTCAAGCTCGACACCGCCAAGATCTTCGGCCTCAGGACCGGCGTCGTCGAATGGCCGAGGATCGAGGCGGCCCTGCCGGCGCTGGCGACCGCGATGCACCATCGCGACAAGGCCGAGGCACTTGCCATCCTGGCCGCGCTCTACCGGGCGGAAGAAGACATGGGCGGCGTGCGCGAGGAAGCGGAACCGAAAACGGCCGGGCAGGTCGGTTAGAACTTTGCCGCGTGCCCGCAATTAGCTATTGAAACCTTTCAAGCACCTCGCGGGCAAGTGATTCCAAAGTCGTGACCAGAAAAGATCAGCGCGTGGCCGTTCTCATGGGCACGAAGGATGGCGCGGCCTATATCGGCGAACAATTGGAATCCTTGGCTACGCAATCCTGGCCGCTCGTCGATCTCTGGGTCTCCGACGACGGCTCGTCGGACGCCACGGCCGCGATCGTCGAGGCGTGGCGGTCCCGCTGGACCAAGGGGTCGCTGACACTTTTGCAGGGCCCGCGAAGGGGCTTCGCCGCCAATTTCCGCTCCATGATCCTCGATCCGCGCATCGATGCCGACTGCTACGCCTTTTGCGACCAGGACGATGTCTGGGAGCCGGATCGCCTGGAGAGCGCCATCCGCTGGATCGAGGCAGAGGACATGGAAACGCCGCTCCTGTTCTGCTCGCGCACGGCGACTATCTCTGAGGCCGGCGTTCCGGCCGGCTACTCGCCGCTCTTCCGGCGCCCGCCGTCCTTCCGCAACGCGCTGGTGCAAAGCATCGCCGGCGGCAACACCATGCTCTTCAACCGCAAGGCGCGCGACCTTCTGGCGAAAGCGTCGGCCAGAACCGAATTCGTCAGCCATGACTGGTGGGCCTATCTCATCGTCACCGCCGCCGGCGGCAAAGTCCGCTACGAGCCGCGGCCGCTGGTCAGATACCGCCAGCACGCGGCAAACCTCGTCGGCGCCAACGTTTCATGGAAAGCGAGGTTTTCAAGGCTGGGCCGCCTGTTCAAGGGCCAGTTCGCCACCTGGACGGACACCAATCTGCGCGGCCTAGCCGTCAACCGCGACCTCATTGCGCGCGATGCAGCGCTTTGCCTTCGCCTGTTCATCAGGTCGCGCAAGGGCAATGTCTTCAGGCGCTTCGGCCTGCTCGGCAAAAGCGGTGTCTACCGGCAGACATTCATGGGCACGCTCGGGCTCTATGTCGCTTTCCTCTGGCGCCGGATCTGAGACATGACGGCCAAGCGCGCGCTCGACCTGGCGATCGCAGTTCCGATGCTGGCGGCAACGTCGCCCGTCCTGCTTGTCGCGATGCTGGCGATCCGGGCGACGTCGGCAGGCCCCGCCATCTTCTCGCAGATCCGCGTCGGCCGGGGAGGAGCCCTCTTCGCCTGCCACAAGCTGCGCACCATGTATCGGGAAACCCCTTCCTTGCCCACCCACGAGGCGCCGGCCCGTTCGGTCACTGCGGTCGGCAAGGTTCTGCGCGCAACCAAGATCGACGAACTGCCGCAGCTCTGGAACGTGCTGAAGGGTGAGATGAGCCTTGTGGGGCCTCGTCCCTGCCTGCCGACGCAGGCGGAGCTGATCGAGCGGCGCAAGGAACTGAGCGTGCTCACCGCACTTCCGGGCATCACAGGGCTGGCGCAGATCAAGGGCATCGATATGTCCGATCCAAGACTTTGCGCGGAAACCGATGCGGCCTACGTCAAGGCCGCCTCGACCGGCCTGGACCTCAAGATATTGCTGGGTACGTTCTTCCGCGCATAGAGCGGTTCACCGTTCACGGAAGCGGCGAACGGCTCCTCTGTCGCGCCAGTTCTTCAAGCCGGCCGAGTGTGTCGGCCTCCCGTTCCCAGCCTTCCAAAACAAGCAACGACGAATCGCAGACCTGCGTCGCCACCAGAGCTTGCCACGCCGCCCGTCTGCCGCTGAGCGTGGCCAGCATTCGGAACGGCCAGGCCGGTACGGGAAGAAGCCGGGCCGGCCGGCCGTATCCGCGCTGGAACGCGGTGACGATTTCGGACACCGCAACCGGCGAAGCATCGCCCAGCACATAAGTTGGGAGCGGCGCCGTGGGACGGCTCAAAAGATGCGTCACGGCGCCGGCCACGGCGTCATGCGAGACGAACGAGCGAACCGCCGTCAGAGCGGCTGTCGGCAACGGCAGACCGGTGGCGGCCAACCGCATCAGCCCGCGCAGATTTCCCTTCATGCCTTCGCCATAAACGGGCGGCAGCCGTAGCGCCGTCGCGCCGGCGCGTCCGGCGGTTGCAAAAGTCTCCAGCATTGCGATCTCGCCTTCGCGCTTGGAGCGCCCGTAGGCGCATTGCGGGGCAGGGGGCGTGGCCTCGTCGATCGTGCCGCTGAACCCTGCGCCCACCACGGCGCGGATCGAGGAGAGATAGACGAAGCGCCCGTCGATACGCGTGGCCGCCGCTTGGGCCAGCCGTCCGGTCAGTGTCGCATTGACGGCTCGCAAGTCGGCCGTGCCGGCGCTGCGGTCATTATTGAGCGCCGCGCAGTGGACGACATGCGTCACGTCACGCATGAGGGCCAGAAAGGCTTCCTGCGGTGCATCGCTACCGGGCAGCGCGACGGCATCGTCGTCGCCTGCCAGCCGCTGCGGCAGGCGCGATGCGATCCGTGTGTCGAATCCGGCCTCGCCCAACCGGCTCACGACCCGGCGTCCAATGAAGCCCGTCGCGCCGGTGACCAGGACCCTCATGGTTGCGGGCTGGCGCCCGGCGCCATGGTGGGCGCGCTTTTGCCGGTCGGCGCTATCGTCCGCCCGGACGCGAGGTAGGTTCCCGCAATCAAGAACACCATCAGCGTCGCGTCGAGGATGTCGTGGCCGACGAGGATGCCGGTCATTCCGCCGGTGAGATAGGTGATGACCGCGACAAGGATCATCGTCGCGCCGAACCGCTCCACCGGATCGGCGCTGCGGCGCAGCGTCCGTGCCGCATTCCATGCGGCAACGACGAAGATCGAGGCCAGGGCCAATGCTCCCAGCAGGCCGGCCTCGACCAGCGCCGTCAGGAAGCCGTTGTGGAAATGGCTGAAACCCTGCTGTAGGCCGAACTGGTCCTGCAAGCCTTGCTTCATCAGCGCCCGGCTCGCCGAGATGCCGTGGCCGAAAATCGGCATCTCGCGAAACGCGGCAAAACCGATTTCCCACATCGCCACGCGCAAGCCGAGCGCGGTTGAATGGTCGCCATTGGCATTCAGCGCATCCCAGTCGCTGACCAGGAAATCGGCCCGGTCCAGGATGACGCGAGAGCCGATGGCGGCAATCACAAGGGCGACCACGACGCCGATCACCACGAAGCGCGCCACGCTGGCGCCGGTGAACCGGCGGCGGTTGATGAGAAGCACGACGATGCCGGCAATCGGCACGGCCACCCAGATCATGCGCGATCCCGAATAGACGATCGCCATGGCTCCGGCGATCGCTGCCAGGACCAGCAGCTTCCAGCGTTTCTCGATGCCCGACAGCGCGCCGGCAAGGCATGTCACGGCGGCAAGGCACGTGACGGTAGCGAAAACGATTGGATTGCCGGCACCGCCCTCCGCCCTCACACCGAGCCGGTGAGACTGGAACACGGCCATCGCCAGCGCGCCGAAGCAGGCCGCGGTGCTGGCCAGAATGGCGATGCGTGCCAGCGCGGCCTTCTCGGTGATGCTCCATGTCGAATAGGAGAGGGGGAAAAGCAGGAAGGTGATCAACGGCAGGAAGAACCGCAAATCGGCAGTCAGCGTGCCGTTGACGATCGAAGCGAGAACCATCGCCGCGCAATAGGCATAGATCGCCGCCGTGACGGCGAGCATCGGCCGGTCGATATTGAAGCGTCGGCGCTTCGCGGCCACCACCATCGCCGACCATACGCCACCGGCATTGAAGGCGACGCTGACCAGCGATCCAAGCACCGGCGGCGAAAAAAAGCAGACGATCGAGAAATAGATGTTGATCTGTGCGGGCGTGAGGTGGCGCCGGAGCGTTGTAGACGGGTTCAAATGCTTCGCTTCGCAATTTTCCAGGTTGCGCCCGGATCCATGGAGCCAGCCAAAGGCCGCCTCGCCGGTCTCCGTTTGCCGCGCCTTGCCCGTTCCCCGAGCCCATATAGCGGCTGGCGCCGATCTGCGATAGTGCGGTCGACAATGTTGCGACAGAAATCCCCCGGTCCGGTGAGGATCGGGGAACTCCGGAATTGTCTTGGCACCACGGCTTTTCCCCGCTCAGCGTTTTCGATGGCTCCGGCAGGATTTTCCGCTTTGCCGGGCATGTTTGGAAAATTCGTTCTCCAATCACCGCGAGCCGCGCGGGTCTTGCATTGTTATCGGCGGCGCCGATCTGTTAGAACGCCCGCACGAAACAGTTTGTCCGAAGTGAAATCTGCGCCTGGGCGGCATCGGATTGCCCCTGCGATGCAAGATTTCCGCTCCACGGCACGAGAGAACGCTCGACGCTCCATGAATATCGCGCTCACGCATCTGCAGCGGCTCGAGGCCGAATCCATCCACATCTTCCGCGAGGTCGCGGCGTCTTTCTCCAAGCCGGTGATGCTCTATTCGGTCGGCAAGGATTCCTCGGTGCTGATGCATCTGGCGATGAAGGCCTTCTATCCGGCCAAGCCGCCTTTCCCGTTCCTGCATGTCGACACCACCTGGAAGTTCCGCGAGATGATCGCCTTTCGCGATCAGATGGCGCAGAAGCTCGGCTTCGACCTTTTGGTCCACGTCAACGAGGACGGCGTGCGCGACGGCATCAATCCGTTCGACCATGGTTCCAACACCCACACCCATGTCATGAAGACGGTGGCGCTGCGCCAGGCGCTCGACAAATACGGTTTCGACGCCGCTTTCGGCGGTGCCCGCCGCGACGAGGAGAAGTCGCGCGCCAAGGAGCGCATCTTTTCCTTCCGCAACGCCCAGCACGCCTGGGACCCGAAGAACCAGCGGCCGGAAATGTGGAAGATCTTCAACACCCGCATCGCGCAGGGCGAATCGATCCGCGTCTTTCCGCTGTCCAACTGGACCGAACTCGACATCTGGCAGTACATCCTGCAGGAGAACATCCCGATCGTGCCGCTCTATTTCGCCAAGGAGCGGCCGGTGGTCGAGCGCGACGGCATGCTCATCATGAAGGATGACGACCGCATGCAATTGCATCCCGGCGAGGTGATCGAGAACCGCCTGGTGCGCTTCCGCACGCTGGGCTGCTACCCGCTGACCGGCGCGATCGAGTCCGATGCCGACACGCTGGAAGCCATCGTCGGCGAGATGCTGACCGCACGCACCTCCGAGCGCCAGGGCCGCCTCATCGACCGCGACGAGGCCGGCTCCATGGAAAAGAAAAAGCGCGAGGGGTATTTCTGATAATGCGCCACATCATGGCCAAGAGCCTCGCCCCGACCGATTCGATCCGCGACTACATGGCCGCGCAGGAGAAGAAGTCGCTGCTGCGCTTCCTCACCTGCGGCTCGGTCGACGACGGCAAGTCGACGCTGATCGGCCGGCTGCTCTCCGACACCAAGCAGATTTTCGAGGATCAGCTCGCCGCGCTCGAAAGGGATTCGCGCAAGCACGGCACCACCGGCGACGACATCGATTTCGCGCTGCTGGTCGACGGGCTGGAGGCTGAGCGCGAGCAAGGCATCACCATCGATGTCGCCTATCGCTTCTTCGCCACGCCGAAGCGCAAGTTTATCGTCGCCGACACGCCCGGCCACGAGCAGTACACACGCAATATGGCGACGGGCGCCTCGACAGCCGATCTCGCCATCGTGCTGATCGACGCGCGCCAGGGCGTGCTGCGCCAGACCCGGCGTCACTCCATCATCGCTTCGCTGCTCGGCATCCGGCATATCGTGCTTGCGGTCAACAAGATCGACCTCGTCGGCTTCGACAAGATCGTGTTCGACCGGATCGTCGCCGACTACGGCGAATTCGCCAAGGAACTGGGCTTCATGAGCGTCGCCCCGATCCCGATGTCGGCGCGCTTTGGCGACAACGTCAGCAGCCGCTCGGAGCGCACGCCCTGGTATTCCGGACCGTCGCTGATCGAGCATCTGGAAACCGTGTCTGTCGACGAGGCCGCCGTCGAGCTGCCGTTCCGCTTCCCCGTTCAGTATGTGAGCCGTCCGAACCTCGATTTCCGCGGCTTTGCCGGCACCATCGCCTCCGGCACCGTCTCTGAAGGAGACGAGGTCGTCGTCGCCAAGTCGGGCAAGGCATCCAGGGTCAAGCGCATCGTTGCGCAAGGCGGCGACCTCGAGCAGGCGGTCGCCGGCCAAGCGATCACACTGGTGCTCGACGATGAGGTCGAGGTGTCGCGCGGCAATATGCTGGTGTCGCCGGCTGCACGACCGCAGGTCGCCGACCAGTTCGCCGCCAACATCGTCTGGTTTGACGAGCAGGCGCTGCTGCCCGGCCGCTCCTACATCCTGCGCACCGAAACCGACCAGGTGAGCGCGACCGTCACCGACCTGAAATACCGGGTCAACGTCAACGATTTCGCGCATGAGGCGGCGAAGTCGCTCGACATCAACGAGGTTGGCGTCTGCAATCTGTCGACGCGAGCGCCGATCGCTTTCGATCCCTTCGCCGAAAACCGCACCACCGGCGCCTTCATCCTGATCGACCGCATCACCAACGCCACCGTCGGCGCCGGCATGATCCTGCATTCGCTGCGCCGTGCCGAAAACATCCACTGGCAATCGCTCGATGTCGGCAAGCGCGGCCGCTCAGACCTGAAGAACCAGCGCCCGGCCGTGTTCTGGTTCACCGGGCTCTCCGGCTCAGGCAAGTCGACCATCGCCAATTTGTTCGAGAAGAAGCTGTTCGCGTCCGGCCGCCATACCTACATCCTCGACGGCGACAATGTCCGCCACGGCCTCAACCGCGATCTCGGCTTCACCGACGCCGATCGTGTGGAAAACATCCGCCGCGTCGCCGAGGTGGCCAAGCTGATGGCCGATGCCGGCTTGATCGTCATCGTCTCCTTCATCTCGCCCTTCAGCGCCGAGCGGCGCATGGCGCGCGAGCTGATGGCCGAGGGCGAGTTCGTCGAGGTGTTCGTCGACACCCCGTTCGAGGAATGCGCCCGCCGGGATCCGAAGGGCCTCTACGCGCGCGCCTTGAGCGGCGAGATCAAGAATTTCACCGGCGTCGATTCTCCTTATGAGGCGCCGCAGAATCCGGAAATTCACCTGAAAACTCTGGGCAGGAGCCCGCAGGAGATGGCGGAAGCGCTGGAACACTGGCTGACCGAGCGCGACATTGCCGAGGAGCAGTACGACAATGGCGGCGGTATCTGACGAGGCGATGCTCGGCGTCTTCGAGCGCCTGGCGCTCGAGGCCGGGCGCGAGGTGATGCGCGTCTTCCACGAGGGCTGCGCCGTCGACAGCAAGGCCGATACTTCGCCGGTGACGGAAGCCGACCGCGAAAGCGAGAAGATCATCCTCGCCGGCCTGCGCGCCGCCTATCCGGACATACCCTGCGTGGCGGAGGAGGAGGTCGCGGCGGGCATCGCCACGCCCGATCTCGACGGCGCCTTCTTCCTGATCGATCCGCTCGACGGCACCAAGGAATTCGTCAACCGCCGCACCGATTTCACCGTCAACATCGCGCTGGTCCGCCATGGTGCGCCGGAAGTCGGCGTCGTTTTCGCGCCGTGCACGGGACGCTTTTTCTCCGGGCGACCCGGCAAGGCCGAGGCGCTGGAGATCGATGCCGACTATCGCATCGCCGGCCGCCGGCCGATCACGGTGCGGGCAGGGGGCATGCCGCTCGCGGTCGTCGCCAGCCGCTCACACAACACGCCGGAAACCGAGGAATTCATCCGCGATCTCGGCGCCGCCGAGATCGTCTCGATCGGCTCGTCATTGAAATTCTGCCTGCTCGCCGCGGCGGAAGCCGACGTCTATCCGCGCTTCGGCCGCACCATGGAATGGGACACGGCGGCGGGCGACGCGGTGCTGCGCGCCGCCGGTGGCATGACGCGGACCCTGGACGGTGAGCCGCTGATCTACGGCAAGCGCAACCAGGCCAGCGACAGCGATTTCGCCAATCCGCATTTCGTCGCGACGGGAAAGGGCGCGTAATCTCCCCCACGAGGGAGATCAGGCCGCCGCTACATGCGCCGAATTCGAGCCGATGTAGTTCCTGATCGTCTCGATGATCCGGTCCTGATCGGCCTCGCTCAAATAGGCGTGCATCGGCAGGCAGAGGATCTGCTTCGGCAATTGCTCCGAGATGGCAAGGCCGGTCGGTGTCCGCGGATAGTGCTTGTAGGCGACCTGCTCGTGCAGCGGCTTTACGTAATAGATCACCGACGGGATGCCCTTTTCGCCGAGATGGGCCTTGAGTCCGTCGCGCTTCGGCGTCTCGATGGCGTACTGCGCCCAGGCCGAGCGGCCGTGGCCGAGATTGCGCGATGCCTTGACGATGTCGCCAAGGCCCTTGGCGTAGCGGTCCGCGACCATCTGCCTGGCCACCATCTCATCCTCGAGGATGGCGAGCTTTTCGATCAGGATCGCCGCCTGCAGCGTGTCGAGGCGCGAATTGATGCCGATGCGGACATTGTCATATTGCGTCTCGCCCTTGCCGTGGAAGGCGAAGGAACGGAGCTTGTCGGCCAGCGCGGCATCATTGGTGAACATCGCGCCGCCATCGCCGTAGCAGCCAAGGGGCTTCGCCGGATAGAAGCTGGTCGAGCCGACATGGCCGAAGGCGCCGCACATCTTGGTGTCGGCGGAATCGCCGATCGCCGTGCCGTCGGCGGAAGCGCCCATCGACTGCGCAGCGTCCTCGATCACCAACAGGTTCTCGCGCTTGGCGATCGCCATGATCGCCTCGTAGTTCGCGCAGAGCCCGAACAGGTCGACCGGGATGATCGCCTTCGGCTTCAGCCTTCCTTCCTTCTTGATCATCTCGATCGCCGCCTCGAGGCTGGCGATGTCGATGTTGTAGGTGTCGCGGTCGACGTCGACGAAGACCGGCTCGGCCTTGGCCAGCGCCACCACCTCGGCGGTGGCTGCGAAGGTGAAGCTCGGCACGAACACGGCATCGCCCGGGCCGATGCCGGCGGCAAACAGCGGCAGGAGCAGCGCGTCGGTGCCGTTGGCGCAGGCGACCACATGCTTGACGCCGATATAGGCGGCGAGCTTGTTCTCGAATTCCGCAACCTGCGGCCCGAGGATATAGCGGCCGTCCTCGACGACGTGGTCGATCGCGGCCTTCAGCCGGTCGCGGATACGTTCGCGCTGCGCGCCAAGATCGATGAACTGCATGTCGGCCTCGAAAGTGACTGTAAAACCGGCCCGCTGGTAACAGACTTGAACCGGCTGAGAAAGCCGGTGGCGGCCGGCGCAAATTGCTCAGGTGTCGCAGCCTGTTACCGATTTTGCCGGCGCAATGCCTGAAAATCCGAGCTGTGAGAGGCGTTTTCCAGCCCCTCCTATCGCGTCATCCGCCGATGGGAAACATAAAGTGATCGGCCGCAAAGGGCGGATTCGCGTCCGCTCTCACGCTGGATCAGGCGATTTCGTGCCGCCAGGGTGGGTTGGCGCCGGCCCGCGAAACCGTCACCGCCGCCGCCTTGGCGCCGAGCTCCAGCGCCTTGCGGATCGCATCTTCCGGCAGGTCGCCGATCGCCGCTTTGGTGAGCAGGCCCTGCTCGTGCAGGGAGGCCAGAATGCCGGCGTTGAAGGTGTCGCCTGCACCGACCGTGTCGATGACCTTCACTTTCTGCGGCATGACGGTGACCTTGTGCGCCTTGCTGTAGCCGACGGCGCCTTCGCTGCCATGGGTGACGACGATCAGCTTCGGCCCGCGCTCCAGCCAGTTGCGCACCACATCCTCATGCGAGCCGGCCTCGTCGAACCATTTGAGATCCTCGTCGGAGAGTTTCACGATGTCGGCCATCGCCATCATCTGGCGGATACGCCTGAGATGCTTCGCCTTGTCCGGGATGAAGTTCGGCCGGATGTTGGGATCAAGCATCATCACCCGACTCTCGTGTTCGCGCCGCATGAATTCCTCATAGGCCGATCCCGCCGGCTCGGAGATCAGGCTGATGGCGCCGAACAGCATTGCCTCGATCTCGGACCCGAGCTTCGGCAGGTCCTCGATCGTCAGCATGCGCCCGGCGGTGTTCTCGTCATAAAAGGTGTAGGTCGCCTGGCCGTTGGTGAGCCGGACGAAGGCGAGCGTCGTCGGACGCGGCGAGGTGTGCGCATAGGTAGAGCTCACCTTGCTCGCGCCGAGCGCCTCGCGGAACTGGCCGCCGAACAGGTCGGAGGAGAGGCCGGAGAAGAAACCTGCCGGAGCGCCGAGCCGGCCGAGCGCGATCGCCGAGTTGAACACCGCGCCGCCGACATAGGGCGCGAAGGCCGCTTCGCCTTGCGTCGTGGTGCGCGGCAGCATGTCGATCAGGGCTTCGCCACAGCAAAGGATCATGTCGTCTTGGTCTCCGGCGGATGGATCACGCCCTTGCGGATGATGATGTTGGCAAAGAGCCTGGGTTCGCTGGTCGCAACGATGGCGTGCGCCGCCTTGACGCGTGCATAGAAGTCGGGCCCGGCCAGCGCAACCACCTTGTGGCCGGGCGCACGCTTGGCGCAAACCGCTTCCATCTCATGATGCACGGCGTCGGCCAGCGCCGGGTCGCCCTTCACCGAGGCACGGAACAAAGCCTGCGGCACAGCCTCGTCCACCGGCAGCACGCTGAGCACGGCGTCGAGGACGGCTATGACGTGGTGGCCGTCGGCGCGAATCAGCCGCCGCGCCTGTTCCTCGGCCGGATAATTGCCGTCGACGATCGCGATTTCGTCGCCATGGCCCATGGCCCTGAGCGTCGCCAGGAACTGGGGCCCGAGCAGCGACGGGATGCCGATCAGCATGTCAGGCGCCCCCGGACGTGTGAGGCCCGATCAGGAAACGTTCGGAGAGCGGCAGGCTGGCGCCGCCCATGGCGCGTGCGTGAATGCCGACCGTTCCCTCGCGCACCACAGGCAGTTTCAGTCCTTCGGCATCGACGCGGGCGATCGCTTCCGTGACGGCATCGACCAGCCGGCGCCGCACATCGAGCGGCATCCAGCCGTCGATAACCGCCGCTTCGAAATCGATGACCGACGAGGCAGCGACAATGGCATAGGCCAGCGCCCGCGAGGCGCTGGCGATCCATTCGTCGAGCTCGGCGCCGATCTCGCCCCATTCCTGCGGCGAGGTCCACAGATAGGAGCCGTCGATGCCCTTGGCGGAGAGCGCCTTTTCCAGCATCGCGATCGAGGCGACGTCGATGAGCTGCGTCGGCTTGCCGTCCGGCCCGGGCACCGGCATCGAGCCCAGCGCACCGGCGTTGCCGTTCGGCCCGCTGTAGAGGCGGCCATTGAGCACGATACCGCCGCCGGCGAAGGCGCCGATGTAGAAATAGACGAAATCGCGCGCTGCGCCCGCTCGTCCGAAGACGAGTTCCGCGCCGCAAGCCGAAGTCGCGTCGTTCTGCAGGTAAACCGGGAACTCGCACTGCCCCTGGATGTCCGCGCGGATGTCGCGATGGCGCCATTCGTCCATGATCTCGCGCGGCGCGCCGGCCGTGTCTGCCCAGTTCCATAGCTCGAATGGCATGGCGATGCCGAGCCCGGCAATGCGCTTATCCTGGGCCGGCGTCAGTTCGCCGCGCATCGTCTTGATGCCGGCAGTGACGAATTCGACGGTCTCGCGCGGTGCGGGATAGCGGTAGGAATGCTGCAGCATGGCGCGCACATTGCCGAGGAAGTCGATCAGCACGAGCTCGGCCGAGCGCCTGCCGATCTTGAGGCCGATGAAAAAAGCGCCTTCCGGATTGAGCGCCATCGGAATCGAAGGTTGGCCGATCTTGCCGCGCAGCGGCTCCTTGCGCACAAGCAGCTTGTCTTCCTCGAGCTCGCGCATGATCACCGACACCGTCTGGGCCGACAGCCCGGTCATGCGCGCAATGTCGGATTTGGCCAGGCTGCCATGCTGGCGCACCAGGGACAGCACGAGCCGCTCATTGTGGTCGCGCATGCCGCTCTGGTTGGTGCCGCGGTGCAGCCGGCTCTCCAAAGCCTCGGGCGAACCGTGCCTCGCAATGCCGGTCTCCACCCTGTTTCCTCCCGTCTGTTTCCCCTCGATGCTTTTCGTTCAGAATGGGTGAACAGCGCAAGGCTGTCAATAATAAATAAGAGTGATTTAATTATTGACAGCCGTTGCGGACTGGTGTCTTTTGATCTGGCGTCCACGCTGGGAGAAATTGTTGGATGCGTTTGAGGCGCCGGGTTGGCCGGCGTCCGGAATGGTTCCACTGGGAGGAAATCGTGACCAAGAAATCGCTGCTGAAATCCACCGTATTCGCGGCGGCCGGGCTGGGCCTGCTCGCATTTGCCTCGTCCGCGTCGGCCGCGGGCGTCGGCGCCTGCCTGATCACCAAGACCGACACCAACCCCTTCTTCGTCAAGATGAAGGAGGGTGCGACCGCCAAGGCCAAGGAACTGGGCGTTGACCTCAAGACCTATGCCGGCAAGATCGACGGCGACAGCGAGAGCCAGGTCGCGGCGATCGAAAGCTGCATCGCCGACGGCGCCAAGGGTATCCTGATCACGGCCTCCGATACCAAGGGCATCGTGCCGACGGTGAAGAAGGCGCGTGACGCCGGCCTGCTGGTGATCGCTCTCGACACGCCGCTCGATCCGATCGACGCCGCCGACGCCACTTTCGCAACGGACAATCTCGAAGCCGGCAAGCTGATCGGCGCCTGGGCCGCCGCTACGCTTGGCGACAAGGCCAAGGACGCCAAGATCGGCTTCCTCGACCTGACCCCCTCGCAGCCGACCGTCGACGTCCTGCGCGACCAGGGCTTCATGATGGGCTACGGCATCGACGTGAAGGACCCCAACAAGATCGGAGACGAAACCGATCCGCGCATCGTCGGCCATGACGTGACGAACGGCAACGAAGAGGGCGGCCGCAAGGCGATGGAGAACCTTCTGCAGAAGGACAACACCATCAACGTCATCCACACCATCAACGAGCCGGCCGCTGTCGGCGCCTATCAGGCGCTCAAGGCCGTCGGCCTCGAGAAGCAGGTGCTGATCGTCTCGGTCGACGGCGGCTGCCCGGGCGTGAAGTCGGTCACCGAAGGCGTCATCGGCGCCACCTCGCAGCAATATCCGCTGCAGATGGCGGCGCTCGGCATCGAGGCGATCGCCGCCTTCGCCAAGGACGGCACCAAGCCCAAGCCGACCGAAGGCAAGAACTTCTTCGACACCGGCGTCAACCTTGTCACCGACAAGCCGGCCAATGGCGTCAAGTCGATCGACACCAAGGAAGGCCTGGCCAAGTGCTGGGGCTGATGCTCTGAGAGGTCCACGAACCGTGCGGCTGGGGGCTTGATCCCCGGCCGCATCGGGTGGACGATGCGCTTTCGTCAAAGCGCGACAATCCTGGCGACAAGACCGGAATAGGCGTCGACGGCGTGTGCGGCAATGAGAGGCCGTATGCAGACGGGAGGACATATGTCTCAGATACAGGAATTCGAGAAGGTACTTACGGGAAGCGACACCAGCGTCGCCGCCTTCGACGAGCACAAATCGGCCGTCAAGCGCGCCCAGCACTTCCTGCACTCCACGCCGGCGGCGGTGCCGCTGATCGTGCTGGTTTTGTCGGTCATCATCTTCGGCATCGCCATCGGCGGACGTTTCTTTTCGTCCTACACGCTGACGCTGATCCTGCAGCAGATCGCCATCGTCGGCATCCTCGGTGCCGCGCAGACATTGGTCATCCTGACCGCGGGCATCGATCTCTCGATCGGCGTCATCATGGTGATTTCGGCCGTGATCATGGGCAATTGCGCGGTGACCTATGGGATGCCGGCCATTCTCGCCGTGGCGATTGGGCTTGCCGCCGGCGGCGCCTGCGGACTGCTCAACGGTCTCCTGGTCGCCTACATGAAGCTGCCGCCCTTCATCGTCACGCTCGGCACCTGGAACATCGTCATGGCGACGAATTTCATCTATTCGGCCAATGAGACGATCCGCGACACCGATGTCGACGTGCAGGCGCCGCTGCTGCATCTGTTTGCGGTGAGCTTCAGGGTCGGCTCTGCCGTGCTGACGCTTGGCGTCATTGCCATGGTCCTGCTGGTGATCCTCCTGTGGTACGTGCTCAACCACACCGCATGGGGCCGCCATGTCTACGCCGTCGGCGACGATCAGGAGGCTGCGAAACTGTCGGGCATCCAGACCAAGAAAGTGCTGATGACGGTCTATGCCCTTGCCGGACTGATCGCCGCTTTCGCGGCCTGGGTCTCGATCGGCCGCAACGGCTCGGTCTCGCCGTCCGCCGCTGTCACGGACTACAATCTGCAGGCCATCACCGCGACGGTGATCGGCGGCATCTCGCTGTTCGGCGGGCGCGGCTCGATCCTCGGCACGCTGTTCGGCGCCATGATCGTCGGCGTCGTCTCGATGGGCCTCAACATGCTGGGCGCCGATCCGCAATGGAAGGTGCTGCTCACCGGCGTGCTGATCATCGGCGCCGTGGCGATCGATCAATGGATCAGAAAGGTTTCGGCATAGTCATGACCCAGGAGCCCATTCTCACAGCGCGCGGCCTCATCAAGCGCTATGGCCGCGTTACCGCGCTCGACAATGCCGATTTCGACCTCTATCCGGGCGAAATCCTCGCCGTCATCGGCGACAACGGCGCTGGAAAATCATCGCTCATCAAGGCGATTTCCGGCGCGGCCGTGCCCGACGAAGGCGAAATCCGGCTTGAGGGCAAGCCCGTTGCCTTCAAGTCGCCGATGGAGGCCCGGGAAGCCGGGATCGAAACGGTCTACCAGAACCTCGCTCTGTCGCCGGCGCTGTCGATCGCCGACAACATGTTTCTCGGCCGCGAGATCCGCAAGCCAGGTCCGCTCGGCAGCTGGCTGCGCATGCTCGACCGCCCGGCGATGGAGAAGCGTGCTCGCGACAAGCTCACGGAGCTCGGCCTGATGACCATCCAGAACATCAGCCAGGCGGTGGAAACGCTTTCGGGCGGCCAGCGCCAGGGTGTGGCGGTGGCGCGTGCTGCCGCCTTCGGCTCGAAAGTGGTGATCATGGACGAGCCGACGGCCGCCCTTGGCGTGAAGGAAA
Organism: Mesorhizobium sp. B1-1-5; assembly: GCF_006443065.1. Lineage (NCBI taxonomy): Bacteria > Pseudomonadati > Pseudomonadota > Alphaproteobacteria > Hyphomicrobiales > Phyllobacteriaceae > Mesorhizobium > Mesorhizobium sp. B1-1-5. The sequence continues at coordinate 103,136 of NZ_VFWS01000005.1, forward strand.
GCCGCCGCGTGCTTGAGCTGATCCTAGACGTCAAGAAGCGCGGCCTGCCGATCGTTTTGATCTCGCACAACATGCCGCATGTCTTCGAGGTGGCGGACCGCATTCACATCCACCGGCTTGGAAGGCGTCTCTGCGTCGTCGATCCTAAGCAGATTTCCATGTCGGACGCGGTGGCGCTGATGACCGGCGCCAAGAAGCCGCCGGAGGACGCGCTGGCGGCTTGATCCCTACGACATGTCCCTGTTGCCGCAGGCGGGCTGATGGGTCGGTTGAGTAAATCGATTGAACCTATGCTGCAACGCACTAAGATGGGCTGGGAGGAACGGTGAAAGCCGCTATGATCAGGCCAGTTGAACGAGAGGCAGCATGACATCCGCCATGACGATCGAAGTCCCTGTTCTCGACAATCCCGACCCCAAGACGCTCGCCGAAGAAGTCTTGATGTCGCTCAAATACCGAGTCGGCAAGGACACAACCGTCGCCACGCCCTATGACTGGCTGACCGCTTCGATCAAGGTGGTGCGCGACCGCGTCGTCGACCACTGGATGCAGGCGACCAGGGAAGCCTACGACCAGCAGGAAAAACGCGTCTATTACCTTTCGCTTGAATTCCTGATCGGGCGCCTGATGCGTGACGCCTTCTCCAATCTCGGCCTGATGGAGAACATGCGTGAGGCGCTGTCCTCCCTCGGGGTCGATCTCGACCTGATCGCGGGGCTCGAACCGGACGCCGCACTCGGCAATGGCGGCCTCGGCCGTCTCGCCGCCTGCTTCATGGAAAGCATGGCGACCGTCGATATTCCCGCCCATGGCTATGGCATCCGCTATGCCAACGGCATGTTCCGCCAGGAAATCCACGGCGGCTGGCAGGTCGAACTGCCGGAGACCTGGCTCGATCACGGCAATCCCTGGGAGTTCGAACGGCGCGAGCGTTCCTTCGAGGTCGGCTTCGGCGGCTCGGTGGAATCGATCACCTCGAAGGAAGGCCGGCTCGAACGCCACGTCTGGAAGCCGACCGAGCATGTGCTCGCCGTCGCCTACGACACGCCGGTGGCCGGCTGGCGCGCCAGGCGCGTCAACACGCTGAGACTCTGGTCCGGCATGCCGATCGACCCGATCCTGCTCGACAAGTTCAATGCGGGCGACCACATCGGCGCGCTGGCCGAGAGCAACAAGGCCGACGCGCTGTCGCGCGTGCTTTACCCTGCCGATTCCCACATGGCCGGCCAGGAGCTCAGGCTACGGCAGGAATATTTCTTCTCCACCGCCTCGCTGCAGGACATCGTCCAGCGTCATTTGAGCCAGTATGGCGACCTGAAATCGCTGCCCGACAAGGCAGCGATCCACTTAAACGACACGCATCCCGCGGTCGCGGTGCCGGAGCTCATGCGGCTCCTGATGGACGTCCATGGCATGGACTTCGACCAGGCCTGGGACATCACCAAGCGCACCTTCGGCTACACCAACCACACGCTGTTGCCCGAGGCGCTTGAAAGCTGGCCGGTGCCGCTGTTCGAACGTCTGCTGCCGCGCCACATGCAGATCGTCTACGCCATCAATGCGCAGGTGCTGCTCGAGGCCCGCGCCACCAACCAGTTCTCGGGCGATCAGATCGCCCGCATCTCGCTGATCCAGGAAAATGGCGACCGCCGCGTGCGCATGGGCAATCTGGCCTTTGTCGGCTCGCATTCGATCAACGGCGTCTCGGCGCTGCACACCGAGCTGATGAAGGAGACGGTGTTCGCCGATCTCCACAAGCTCTATCCCGATCGCATCAACAACAAGACCAACGGCATCACGCCCAGGCGCTGGCTGATCCAGTGCAATCCCGGCCTGACCTCGCTTGCCCGCGAGGCGATCGGCGACCGCTTCATGGACGACATCGAGGCGATCAAGGATCTCGATCCGCTCGCCGATGACGCGGCTTTCCGTGAGAAATTCGCCGCCGTGAAGCGGCAGAACAAGGCGCGGCTCGCCAATCTCGTCGCCGACCGGCTCGGCATCAGGCTCGATCCGTCGGCGTTGTTCGACATCCAGGTCAAGCGCATCCACGAATACAAGCGCCAGCTGCTCAACATACTGGAAGCGATCGCGCTGTACGATCAAATTCGCTCGCATCCGGAACGGGACTGGATGCCGCGCGTCAAGATCTTCGGCGGCAAGGCGGCGCCCAGCTATCACAACGCCAAGCTGATCATCAAGCTGGCCAACGACGTCGCGAAGGTCATCAATGGCGATCCGTCGGTGCGCGGCCTGCTGAAGGTGGTGTTCGTGCCGAACTACAATGTCAGCCTGGCCGAGGTGCTGATGCCGGCCGCCGATCTCTCCGAGCAGATTTCGACCGCCGGCATGGAAGCTTCGGGCACCGGCAACATGAAGTTCGCGCTGAACGGCGCCTTGACCATCGGCACGCTCGACGGCGCCAATGTCGAGATCAAGGAACATGTCGGCGACGACAACATCTTCATCTTCGGCCTCACCACCGCAGAGGTCGCCGAGCGGCGCGGCAATGGCTACAATCCGCGCAGTGTGATCGAGACCTCGTCCGAGCTGGCGCAGGCGGTATCGGCCATTTCCTCCGGCGTCTTCTCACCCGACGATCCCGACCGATATCGCGACCTGATGAACGGCCTCTACCAAAGCGACTGGTTCATGGTGGCGGCCGACTTCGATTCCTACGCCGCCTGCCAGCGCGAGGTCGACGCCGTGTGGCGCAACAGCCCCGACTGGTACGCGCGCGCCATCCGCAACGTCGCCCGCGTCGGCTGGTTCTCGTCCGATCGCACAATCCGCCAATATGCGAAAGACATCTGGAACGTGCCCGTCTGATATGATTGCATGAGCCACAAAGAATGTGGCCAGATGCATGTCGCCCAAAAGTGCGTAGCGGTTTTGGGACCACGACATGCACCAAGACAAAGAACAGCGCATGCCGGAGCGAGGCATGCGCCAGAACAAGGTGCCCGGGGAGGGCGACCGTTTGATGAGGAAGCCGCGCGCGACCGCTGCGACAAGCGGGCCGGACGGACTGGCGCCAGCCGGAGATGTCGCGGCGATTGTCGCCGGAACGCATGGCGATCCTTTCGCGGTCCTGGGCGTGCAGGAAGCCGGCAAGGGTTTCGTCGCCCGCTGCTTCGTGCCCAACGCCGAATTCGTCATGGCCTACACGCTGACCGGAAAGGAGGTCGGCGAGCTCTCCCGCCGCGACGACGCCGGCTTCTTCGAGGGCAAGGTCTCGATCCGCAAGCGCCAGCCGCTGCGCTATCACGCCAGGAATGCCGGCGGCGATTGGTGGCTGACCGATCCCTATTCCTTCGGCCCGGTGCTCGGTCCGATGGACGACTATTACATGGCCGAAGGCTCGCATCTCAGGCTCTTCGACAAGCTCGGCGCCCACATCGTCGAACACGAGGGCGCCACCGGCGTGCATTTCGCCGTCTGGGCGCCCAACGCACGGCGCGTCTCCGTGGTCGGCGCCTTTAACGAATGGGACGGCCGCCGACACACCATGCGCGACCGCAAGGACACCGGCATCTGGGAATTGTTCATTCCAGATCTCGGCGCGGGCCAGCCCTATAAGTTCGAGATCATCGGCCCCGACGGCGTGCGCCTGCCGCTCAAGGCCGACCCGTTCGCCTTCGAATCCGAACTGCGTCCGGCGACCGCCTCGGTGACGGCGCCGCCCATGGCGCATCAATGGGGCGACGAGGCGCATCGCGGCTATTGGCAGAAAGCCGATCCCCGGCGCGAGGCGATCTCGATCTACGAGGTCCATGCCGGCTCCTGGCAGCGCCGCGACGACGGCACGTTCCTCTCCTGGGACGAACTCGCCGCGCGGCTGATTCCCTACGTGGTCGACACCGGCTTCACCCATATCGAGTTCCTGCCGATCTCGGAGCACCCCTACGACCCATCCTGGGGCTACCAGACCACCGGGCTTTATGCGCCGACAGCCCGCTTCGGCGACCCCGACGGCTTCGCCCGTTTCGTCGACGGCGCGCACCGCGCCGGCGTCGGCGTCATCCTCGACTGGGTGCCGGCGCATTTCCCAGTCGACGAGCATGGCCTGGTCCATTTCGACGGCACGGCGCTCTACGAGCATGCCGACCCGCGCCAGGGCTTCCACCCGGACTGGAACACGGCCATCTACAATTTCGGCCGCCGCGAGGTGGTGTCGTTCCTGGTCAACAACGCGCTGTTCTGGGCCGAGAAATACCATGTCGACGGCTTGCGCGTCGACGCGGTCGCCTCGATGCTCTACCTCGATTATTCGCGCAAGGCCGGCGAGTGGATCCCCAACGAGAAGGGCGGGCGCGAGAACCTGCAGGCCGTCAGCTTCCTGCAGAAGATGAACAAGGAGGTCTACGGCCACCACCCCGGCGTGATGACGATCGCCGAGGAATCGACCTCATGGCCGAAAGTGTCGCGTCCCGTGCATGAAGGTGGCCTCGGCTTCGGCTTCAAGTGGAACATGGGCTTCATGCACGACACGCTGGAGTATCTCTCCAAGGAGCCGATCTTCCGCAAGCACCATCACAACGACATCACCTTCGGCCTGGTCTACGCCTTCTCGGAAAATTTCGTGCTGCCGCTTTCGCATGACGAGGTCGTGCACGGCAAAGGCACGCTGCTCCACAAGATGGCGGGCGACGACTGGCAGAAGTTCGCCACGCTGCGCGCCTACTACGCCTTCATGTGGGGCTATCCCGGCAAGAAGCTCCTGTTCATGGGCCAGGAATTCGCCCAGCGCCGCGAGTGGAGCGAGGAACGCGCGCTCGACTGGGACCTGCTCGAATTCGCGCCGCACCGCGGCGTCTGGCAGACGGTGCGCGACCTGAACTATCTCTATCGTTCGCGCCCGGCGCTGCATGCGCGCGACTGCGAGCCGGAGGGTTTTTCCTGGCTGATCGTCGACGACCGCGACAATTCGGTCTTCGCCTGGCTGCGCAGCGCGCCGGACGGCAATTCGATCGCCGTGATCTCCAATTTCACGCCGGTGCCGCGCGAGAACTATCGCGTGCCGCTGCCGAAGGCGGGAAAATGGCGCGAGATCATCAATACCGACGCCGAGGTCTATGGCGGCTCCGGCATGGGCAATAGCGGCACGGTCGAGGCAAGCGGGGAAGGAGGCGGCGTATCGGCGACGATGCTTTTGCCGCCGCTGTCGACGATCATGCTGGAATTCGTCACGGACTGAAGCAGATGATGTCTCATCCTGCTCTTGCAACAGTCCGGGCAGCTTGTTTGGGAGGGTAACAGAATGGCAGAGATCAGAAGAACCCAGCCGCTGGCACGCGATGCCATGGCCTATGTGCTGGCCGGCGGCCGCGGCAGCCGCCTCAGGGAGCTGACCGACCGGCGCGCCAAGCCGGCGGTCTATTTCGGCGGCAAGACGCGCATTATCGATTTCGCCCTCTCCAATGCGCTCAACTCCGGCATCCGCCGCCTCGGCGTCGCCACTCAGTATAAGGCGCACTCGCTGATCCGCCACCTGCAGCGCGGCTGGAACTTCCTGCGGCCCGAGCGAAACGAAAGCTTCGACATCCTGCCTGCATCGCAGCGCGTCTCGGAAACGCAGTGGTATGAAGGCACGGCCGACGCTGTCTACCAGAACATCGACATCATCGAGGCCTACGGCCCTGAATACATGGTCATCCTCGCCGGCGACCACATCTACAAGATGGATTACGAGCTGATGCTGCGCCAGCATGTCGACGCCGGCGCCGACGTCACCGTCGGCTGCCTGGAAGTGCCGCGCATGGAGGCGACCGGCTTCGGCGTCATGCATGTCGATGACAAGGACAACATCATCGCTTTCGTCGAAAAGCCGGCCGATCCGCCCGGCATTCCGGACAAGCCGGAATTCGCCCTGGCCTCGATGGGCATCTATGTCTTCAAGACCAAGTTCCTGATGGAGCAGCTGCGCCGCGACGCCGCCGAGCCCGGCTCCAGCCGGGACTTCGGCAAGGACATCATCCCTTACATCGTCGAGCACGGTAAGGCGATCGCCCACCGCTTCGCAAAATCCTGCGTGCGTTCCTCGCACGAGGCCGAACCCTATTGGCGCGACGTCGGAACGGTGGACGCCTATTGGGAAGCCAATATCGACCTCACCGACATCACGCCCGAGCTCGACCTCTACGACCGCGACTGGCCGATCTGGACCTATGCCGAGTTGAAGCCGCCTGCAAAGTTCGTGCATGACGAGGACGGCCGCCGCGGCGAGGCGATCTCCTCGCTGGTCTCCGGCGACTGCATCGTTTCCGGCGCCTCGCTGCGCCGAAGCCTGATCTTCACCGGCGCGCGCATCAATTCCTATTCCAAGCTCGAGGAAGTGGTGATGCTGCCCGACGTCCAGGTCGGCCGCAACGCGAGCCTCAAGCGCGTCGTCATCGATCACGGCGTCCACATCCCGGAAGGACTGGTGGTGGGCGAGGATCCGGCGCTCGACGCCAAGCGTTTTCGCGTTTCGGAAAAGGGCATCTGCCTCATCACGCAGGACATGATCAACAAGCTTTCGACCCCGTAGGGTCGATAAACAAATTGTCGACCCCGTAGGCTCGATCGGCAAGCTGTCGGCCTGATAGGCTCGATCGGCAAGCTGCCAGGTCGATCAGCAAGCTGAGGGGGTCGATCAGCAAGCTGACGACTAGATCAACAGATTGTCACTTTGAGCTGTCATCTTGAGATCGGAATGTGGAGCGCATGCAGGTTCTGTCGGTCACGCCCGAAATCTTCCCGCTGATCAAGACCGGCGGGCTTGCCGACGTCGCCGGCGCCTTGCCGATCGCGCTTGCCGGCAAGGGCGTGGCGATGCGCACTCTGGTTCCCGGCTATCCCGTGGTGATGGCGGCCTTCGCCAAGAAGAAGGCGGTCTACCAATACCCGCTGCTGCAGGGCGCTAAGGCTTCGATCCATGCCGTCAGGATCGGCGATCTCGATCTCTTCGTTTTGGACGCACCGCACCTCTTCGATCGTCAGGGCGGCCCTTACGGCACCGCCTCCGGCGCCGACTGGCCGGACAACTGGCGCCGCTTCGCCGCGCTCAGCCAGGCCGGCGGCGACATTGCCGGCGGCGCGATCTCCGGTTACCAGCCCGACATCGTGCATGCCCATGACTGGCAGTCGGCGATGACGCTTGCCTATATGCGCTACGGCAAGGCGGTCGGCGTGCCGTCGCTGATCACCGTGCACAACCTCGCCTTCCAGGGTCAGTTCGGCGCCGGCATCTTCGGCGAGCTCGGCCTGCCGAGCGTGGCGATGCAGCTCGACGGCGTCGAATATTATGGCGGCGTCGGCTTTCTCAAGGCCGGCCTGCAAGCCGCCTGGGCCATCACTACGGTCAGCCCAACCTATGCGCAGGAAATCCGCTTGCCCGAATTCGGCATGGGTCTCGACGGGCTGATCAACATGCGCTCCACCGATCTCTACGGCATCGTCAACGGCATCGACGTCGACATCTGGAATCCGCAGACCGACAAGCATCTGGTCGCCAATTATTCGGCCGAGACGCTTGCGGCGCGCGGCAAGAACCGCAAGGCGGTCGAAGAGCGCTTCGGCCTGGAAGCGGATGGCAGCCCGATCGTCTGCGTCATCAGCCGGCTGACCTGGCAGAAGGGCATGGACATCCTCGCCGCGGTCGTCGACGGCATCGTCGCCGCCGGCGCGCGGCTGGCGATCCTCGGCTCCGGCGACGCCGGCCTCGAAGGCACGCTGCTCGCCGCCGCCGCCCGCCATCGCGGCCGCGTCGGCGTCGTCGTTGGTTACGACGAAGACCTTTCGCACGTCATGCAGGGCGGCTGCGACGCCATCATCATCCCCTCGCGCTTCGAGCCTTGCGGGCTGACTCAGCTCTATGGCCTGCGCTATGGCTGCGTGCCGGTCGTCGCCAGGACGGGCGGTCTGGCCGACACCATCATCGACGCCAACGAGGCCGCCTTGTCGGCCGGCGTCGCCACCGGCTTCCAGTTCGCGCCCAACAATGGTGCCGCGATGCTCCATGCCATCCAGCGGCTGGTCGAGCAGCATGCGCGGCCCGCGACCTGGGCCTCGATCCAGCGCCAGGGCATGAAGGCCGATGTCTCCTGGGACAAGAGCGCCGAAAAATATGTCGAACTCTATCGCTTGCTGCTTTCAAAAAGGGCTGCCTGAGGCATGATCAAAACCGTCCCCACCAAACCCTATACCGACCAGAAGCCGGGTACCTCCGGTTTGCGCAAGAAGGTGCCGGTGTTCCAGCAGGAGCACTATGCGGAGAACTTCATCCAGTCGATCTTCGACGCGCTGGACGGTTTTCAGGGCAAGACGCTGGTGATCGGGGGCGACGGCCGCTTCTACAACCGCGAGGTCATCCAGAAGGCCATCGCCATCGCCGCCGGCAACGGCTTCGGCAAGGTGATGGTCGGGCAGGGCGGGATTCTGTCGACGCCGGCCGCCTCCAACATCATCCGCAAATACAAGACCTTCGGCGGCATCATCCTGTCGGCCAGCCACAATCCGGGCGGCCCGCACGAGGATTTCGGCATCAAGTACAATGCCGGCAATGGCGGCCCGGCGCCGGAAAAGATCACCGACGCGATCTTTGCCAAGTCGAAGGAGATCAAGAGCTTCAAGATCGCCGATATCGGCGCCATCGACATCGACACCATCGGCACCGTCAAGGCCGGCGACATGACGGTCGAGATCTGCGACCCGGTCAAGGACTACGCCGAACTGATGGAAAGCCTGTTCGACTTCGACGCGCTGAGGAAGCTCTTCAAGTCGGGCTTCCGCATGCGCTTCGACGCTATGCATGCGGTGACCGGCCCCTATGCCAAGGAGATCCTCGAACGCCGGCTCGGCGCGCCGGACGGCACCTGCCGCAACTTCAAGCCGCTGCCCGATTTCGGCGGCCACCACCCGGACCCGAACCTGGTGCACGCAAAGCATCTCTACGACGAGATGATGGGGCCGGACGCGCCGGATTTCGGCGCGGCTTCGGATGGTGACGGCGACCGCAACCTGATCATCGGCAGAGGCATCTTCGTCACGCCGTCGGACTCGGTGGCGATGCTTGCCGCCAATGCCAAACTGGCGCCGGGCTACAAGGACGGCCTGAAAGGCATTGCCCGCTCCATGCCGACCAGCGGCGCCGCCGACCGCGTCGCCGAAAAGCTCGGCATCGGCATCTATGAGACGCCGACCGGCTGGAAGTTCTTCGGCAACCTGCTCGATGCCGGCATGGCCACCATCTGCGGCGAGGAAAGCGCCGGCACCGGCTCCAACCATGTGCGCGAGAAGGATGGCCTGTGGGCCGTGCTTCTGTGGCTCAACATCCTCGCCGCGCGCGGCGAGAGCTGCAAGGACATCGTAACCGGGCACTGGGAGACCTACGGGCGCAACTATTATTCGCGCCACGACTATGAGGAGGTCGAGAGCGATCGCGCCAATGCGCTGGTCGACGAATTACGCGCCAAGCTGGGCTCGCTGCCCGGCACCAACGTGCGCGGCCTCAAGATCGCCAAGGCCGACGATTTTGCCTATCACGACCCGGTCGACGGCTCGGTCAGCGAGCACCAGGGCATTCGCATCCTGTTCGAGGGCGGCTCGCGCGTCGTGCTGCGCCTCTCCGGCACCGGCACGTCAGGGGCGACGCTGCGCCTCTATATCGAGCGCTACGAGCCGGACAAGGCAAGGCACGACCTCGACACGCAAGAAGCTCTCGCCGATTTGATCGCCGCCGCCGACGACATCGCCGGCATCAAGAGCCACACCGGCCGCAACAAGCCGAGCGTGATTACTTGAGGGTGGTGTGGCGCGACTCCCCCTTCTCCCCTTGTGGGAGAAGGTGGCCGCGAAGCGGCCGGATGAGGGGTGCTCCAGCTTGGCGCAAACCGGCGCTCGCATCGCCGCCGCCTCATTTCTTCCAACACCCCTCATCCGTCTCGGCGCTGCGCGCCGATCCACCTTCTCCCACAAGGGGAGAAGGGGAGGCGCTCGCATGACCCTCGGCGCCACCATCACCCCCGAAGGTATCCGCTTTGCCGCCTGGTCGTCATCGGCGAGACGCCTGTGGGTCTCGCTTTTCGACGACAGCGGCGCGCTTGAAACCGACCGGCTGGAGCTCAACCCCGAAGGCGGGGGCGTGCACGCGCTCCTTGTCTCCGGCCTTCGCGACGGCGCGCGTTACGGCTTCCGCGCCGACGGCGACTATGCGCCGGAGGGCGGCCTGTGGTTCGACCCGAACAAGCTTCTCGCCGACCCCTATGCCGTCGAGGTCGATCGTCCATACCAATATCATTGGCGGCTTGCCGCCAAACGCTACGAAGGCGCCGACACCGCTCCGCTGATGCCGAAGGCGATTGCGCGTTCGCTGCCCAAACCGGTGCCGCCCCAGCCGCCTCTGTTCCGGCCAGGCGGGCTGATCTACGAGCTCAATGTCCGCTCCTTCACCAAGCTGCATCCGGACGTGCCGGAAACCCAGCGCGGCACCATCGCGGCGCTCACCCATCCGGCTGTCGTCGAGCACCTGAAGCATCTCGGTGTGTCGGCCGTCGAATTGATGCCGGTCACCGCATCGATCGACGAGCGGCATCTGCCGCCATTGGGGCTGGGCAACGCCTGGGGCTACAATCCCGTCACCTTCATGGCGCTCGATCCGCGCCTTGCGCCCGGCGGTCTCAAGGAACTGCGCGGCACCGTCGCCGCTCTGCGCCAGGCCGGCATCGGCACCATCCTCGACCTCGTCTTCAACCACACCGGCGAAAGCGACCGGCTCGGGCCGACTTTGTCGCTGCGCGGGCTCGATGCGCTGGCTTACTACCGGCATCGGCCGGATGGCAGCCTGATCAACGACACCGGCACCGGCAACACTGTCGCCTGCGACCATCCGGTGATGCGCCGGATGGTACTCGACGCGCTCCGCCATTTCGTCAGCTTGGCCGGCGTCGACGGCTTCCGCTTCGATCTGGCGCCGGTGCTCGGCCGCGTCGACGGCGCCTTCGACCCGGAAGCGCCGCTGCTTCGGGCCATTGCCGGCGATCCCGGGCTCGCCGACCGCGTGCTGATCGCCGAGCCATGGGACATCGGTCCGAACGGCTACCAGCTCGGCAATTTCCGGCCGCCATATCTGGAATGGAACGATCGCTACCGCGACGATGCCAGGCGCTTCTGGCGCGGCGATACCGGCGCGATCGGCGCCTTGGCCACCCGGCTTGCGGGTTCCTCCGATGTGTTCGGCAGGGAGGGCCACCCGGCGAGCCGCACGGTCAACTTCATCGCCGCGCATGACGGCATGACCCTGGCCGACATCGTCGCCTACGAGCGCAAGCACAATGAGGCCAATGGCGAGCACAATCGCGACGGCCACAACGACAATTTATCATGGAACAACGGCGCCGAAGGCGAGACGGACGACGCAGCGATTGCCAAGGCGCGCTTCGACGACCAGCGCGCGCTGCTGGCGACACTCTTCGCGTCGCGCGGCACCATCATGCTGACCGCCGGCGACGAGTTCGGTCGCACGCAAAAAGGCAACAACAACGCCTATGCGCAGGACAACGCCATCACCTGGCTGGACTGGGCCGGCCGCGATCAGGCGTTGGAGCGATATGCCTCATCGCTCTCTGCAATGCGTCGTGCCTTTCCCGCGCTGTCGGACACGCATTTCCTGACCGGAAAGCCGGCCGATGCTTCGGCCATTGCGGATGTCGAGTGGCTGACGGAGACGGGCGCGCCGCTCGGCGAGACGGAGTGGAACGATCCCGATCGACATCGCCTCGTCATGATGCTCGGCGATAGCGGAGGCAGTCGCCTTGCCGTCATGGTCAATGGCGACCGCCGCCAATGCGTCTTCACCTTGCCGGTCCGGGACGGCTACGAGTGGCGCCCGGCGATCGAGACGCAGCCGGTTGATCTTGCGCGGCCGCTGCCCGGCCGCAGCGTCAATTTCATGATCGAGCGGCGTGCCGCTCAATCGCGCAACGGGAAGGGCTTGTGATGGCTGCCGAAAATTCCGGGCAAGGGAGCGAATGGTGGCGTGGCTGCGTCATCTATCAGGTCTACCCACGCTCCTTCCAGGACACGACCGGCGACGGCAGCGGCGACCTCAAGGGCATCACCGCGCGGCTCGCCCATGTCGCGTCGCTCGGCGTCGATGCCGTCTGGCTGTCGCCCTTCTTCAAGTCGCCGATGGCCGACATGGGCTACGATGTATCCGACTATCGCGACGTCGATCCGATGTTCGGCAGCCTGGAAGATTTCGACGTGCTACTCGCCGAGGCGCATCGGCTCGGCCTGAAACTCATCATCGACCAGGTGATCTCGCATTCTTCCGACAAGCATGAATGGTTCGTCGAGAGCCGCGCCAGCCGCGACAATGCCAAGGCCGACTGGTATGTCTGGGCCGACGCCAGGCCGGATGGCAGCGCGCCCAACAACTGGCAATCGCTGTTCGGCGGGCCGGCCTGGGAATGGGACGCTACCCGCCGGCAATACTATATGCACAATTTCCTCGCCGCGCAGCCGGATCTGAACTTCCACAATCCGGACGTTCAGGACGCGCTTTTGGACACCGTGCGCTTCTGGCTGGAGCGCGGCGTCGACGGCTTCCGGCTGGACACGGTCAACTACTATGTCCACGACCGCTGGCTACGTGACAACCCGCCCTTGGCCGCAAGTGTCGCCGGCACCAATGGCGCCACCAGCACCTACGCCTTCCAGGAGCATCTTTTCGACAAGACGCGGCCCGAAAACCTCGACTTCCTGAAACGCTTCCGCGCGCTGCTCGACGAATATCCCGACCGCGCCGCGGTCGGCGAGGTGGGTGACGAGGAGCGCTCCTTGCAGACGCTCGCCGCCTACGTATCGGGCGGCGACAAATTGCAGATGTGCTACACGTTCGACTTGCTCAGCCCGCAATTTTCCGCCGCCCATGTGCGCGGCTGCGTCGAGGCGTTCGAGACGACTGCCCCGGACGGCTGGGTCTGCTGGGCCTTTTCCAATCATGATGTCGTACGCCACGTGAGCCGCTGGACGCGGCCCGGCGAGAGCCCGGACGCGGTGGCGAAGTTCTCGATCGCGCTGCTTGCCTGCCTGCGCGGTTCGATCTGCCTCTATCAGGGCGAGGAACTGGGGCTGGAGGAGGCGGAGCTAGCGTATGAGGATCTGCGCGATCCCGTCGGCATCCGCTTCTGGCCCGGCGTGAAGGGCAGGGACGGTTGCCGCACCCCGATGGTCTGGCAGGCGGAGGCGGACAATGGCGGCTTCTCCACGGCCAAGCCCTGGCTACCGGTGCCACAGGCGCATCGCGCCCGGGCAGTCGACGTCCAGAATGGCGAGGAACGGTCGGTGCTTGCCGCCTATCGCTCGATGCTCGCCTTGCGCAAGAGCCATCCGGCACTGATCCAAGGCTCGATCCGCTTTCTCGAGGCCGAGGGCGATGTGCTTGCTTTCCTCCGTGAGCGCGACGGCGAAAGGCTGCTTTGCGTTTTCAATTTCTCGACCGAGGCAACAGGCTGGGCTCTGCCCACGGAGATCGGCGAGGCCGAGATAGCGGCATTTGACGTTGACGCCGCCAGCCTTCTTACCGGTGTTGTCGAGGACAGCGTGCTGGCGCTGCCGCCTCTGGGCAGTTTCGTCGGCAGGATTGGCTGACAGCGGACTACTGCACCAGCACCGATCGCCCGCACGTCGCGCCGGTCACCCGGACGTCGGCCTCGCCGACACGGACGCCAAGTGCCCCGAGAACGTTGTAGACCAGGCTGTCGACCGGCGCGGTCACGCCGTTAAGCAGCGTCGTTACCGCCGGTTTCACCGTGCCGAGCAGGGCGGTCACATTGAGGCCTAGCCCCAGCGCATTGATCGAAAGCGACAGGTTGTTGACCAGCGATGTCGTGAGCGACTGCGTCAGGTTCTTCGTCGACACCGTCTTGATCGTCTTGTTGGCGATATCGGTGGCGCTGAAGGTCAGGTTCGTCGGCGCCATATTGGTGACCGAGAAGGCCGACGAGCCTGTCACCTGCAGCAACGGGATGAGCAACAGCCTCAGGTCCGCGATATCGGCGTTGGAGAAGGACTGCGGCTGGGCGAAGTCGGCAAAGCCGCTGGCATTACTGTTGGCGAGATGCGCCGAGACGACGCCAGGCTGCGCGGCGATCGAGACATTGATGCTCGACGGCCCGGTCGGGCAGGTTATGTCGGTCAGCTTGGCTTCGGCATAGGCCACTTCCACATTGAGTGGCAGGTGGACGGCGACAAGACTGGTGCCGCCGCCGAGATTGGAATTGCCGACAGTGACATCGGCGTTGAGCTTGATGCGGGTCTGCGCCGTGCGCACCACGGTGCCGGCTTCTCCCACCGCCAGCCAAGCCGAGTTCTGCATCGGCTCGCCGATGGCGATCGCAAGCGTCGTCGATGCCAGCCCCGGTATGGTGGCGCCGAGATTGACCGCGACCTGATTCGTGCCATTGGCCAGAGCGGCAGCCGCGGTGAGCATGCTGAGCGCGCTGGCTGTCACGTTGAGGCCGGCCGGCTTTTGCCCGATGCCGAGATCGCCGACGGAGCCGAGATCGATGAGGGTGCTGAGCGGTATCCTGACCGTATTGGTGGCGCTGGAGGCCATGGTCTGCAGAGCGAGTTTGGCTGTGCGGTCGAGCCCCGGCACATTGGCCATTGCCGTGGCGATCTGGCCGATCGTTGCTTTGGAGGCGAGCACGTCGTTGTAGGAAACGCCGGTCAGATGCAGTTGCGTCGCCAGAGCATCGGTGAACGAAAGAACGTCGACATCGGCCGACACCAGTGAATTGTAGTCCATCACGCTGAGCGAGATGTTGCCGCCGAGAAGGCCGCCGAGAAGCGCGTTGAGAATGCCGCCATTGAGGCTGGCGAGCCGCGAGCCGACCGAAAAAGCCGCCTGCGGCTGCGCGCTGGCGATAGCGGTCGTGCCGAGAGTGGGCGGCGCCATGATCGAGCCGGCGAAATAAAGCGTACCCTGCTTCTTGAGCGTTACCTGGACCGCATTGTAGGGCAGCTTGCCCGCCTCGAAACGGCTGCCGGCGGCAATGGTGCTGATGCCCGTGTAGCGACCCGGCACGACCTGGACGACGGCCTTGCTGGCGGTCGGCGCCACCGTCGTGCCCTGTCGCTGCACGGCGACCGAGGTGATGCCGTTGTCGCTGAGCGCGGTCAGCACCGCCTGCTGGGCGTTGGTGATGTTCGAGGCCGCGGTGATGGCGGCAAGGTCGACGATCGACTGCGCGGCGCGGCGCTCGTTGTAAAGGGAACCTTCGTCGATCGCGAAGGCGGTCAGCGCCAGCGCCACCGGCGTGCACAGCGCGGTCATGACGGCGAAATTCGCGCTCCGGTCGGCGAGCAGCCGTCGCGTCGCCGCCATCAATCCCCCCTTGATCGGCATCATATGCCTCCGACGCGGATCGTCGATTGACGTTGGATCGTCGTGCCCGGCAGCGGCAGCGTCCGAAACAGGTTCCAGATCGGCAGGTTGCGCGCATCGTAGGTGACCGAGACGACGAACTGGCTGCCGTCGACGGCGCTGTCCTGCGCGTTGACGGTCAGCTTGTTGGCGTCGACGAACGGATAACCCGAGACATCGTGAGTGATGAAATCGGTAACCAGCGCCTGCCGCTCGGTCTGGTTGAGGCCGGCAATCGCGGTGCGCGCCGCGTCGGCGGCGATCTGCTGCACCGAATGGCTGGCGCCGAAATAAATCCCATATGCAACCATGCCGAGCAGAAGCAGGATGAAGACCGGCGCCAGCATGGCAAATTCGATTGCCGACGTGCCCGTGGCGTCAGCCCGGAAACGAGACCACGGAACAAGCAATTTTCGGTTCTTCAGCATGGCGCGGAGAATGCCAAAGGCCGCCTGCAAAAACAGAAAACAGCTGGAACAACCGGCAGGTGTGCCAAGTTGAAAGCAAGCTCTAAGCTTTAGGTTTCGCTGTTTTAGCGTTATGGCGCTCACTTTGCGTCAAGCAGGCAATGGTTGAAATAAGATTTCGCTCTGTCTAGTCTCCTGCCACCAGCCGCCGGAAGGAACCGGCGGCGCGCCTGAAACGGGGCCGTTTCAACGGTTCCGAGGTGTCAAAACTTAAGAAGGCGCGGCTGAGGGGCTGCGCCGACAGGGAGAAACTTCATGCTGAAAGACATGCTGAAGGCGACGGTGTTCGCCACCACATTGGCCTTGGCCGCCGGCACATTCTACACGCCTGCCTTCGCCGAGACCGTCTACAACCGCGGCGCCGCCGCCGAGGCGGAGACGGTCGATCCGCACAAGACGTCGACGGTCTACGAAGCCGATATCATACGCGACCTGTTCCAGGGCCTCGTCATGCATGACCAGAAGACGAACCTCATTCCGGGCGCCGCCGAAAGCTGGACGGTGTCGGATGACGGCACCGTCTACACCTTCAAGCTGCGCAAGGACGGCCTCTGGTCGGACGGCACCCCGGTGACGGCCGACGACTTCGTCTTTTCGTTCCATCGACTGGAAGATCCGGCCACCGCTGCAGAATACGCCTCGATGCTCTATCCGGTGAAGGGCGCCGAGGATTTCAACACCAAGAAAGGCAAGGCCGAGGATATGGGCGTGAAGGCGATCGACGCCAACACGCTTGAAGTCACGCTGAAGGCTCCGACGCCCTATTTCCTGGAGATGCTGACCCACCAGGCGACCTATCCGGTCAACAAGGCGTCCATGGACAAGCTCGGCGCCGACTGGATCAAGCCGGGCAAGCTGGTCTCCAATGGCGCCTATACGCTGGCGGAGTGGGTTCCCAACGACCATATGAAATTGGTCAAGAACCCGAAGTTCTGGGACGCCGCGAGCGTCAAGCTCGACGTGGTCAACTATATCCCGACTGAGGATCGCTCGTCGGCGATGAAGCGTTTCGAGGCAGGCGAGCTAGACAGCTATGGCGACCTGCCGACTGAACAGCTCGCCGATCTCAAAACCAAATTCGGCGACCAGGTCCGTGTCGGGCCGTATCTCGGCACTTATTATTACGCGGTCAAGACCGACAAGGCGCCTTGGGACAATGTCGAGTTGCGCAATGCCATCTCGATGGCGATCGACCGCGACTTCCTCGCCGAGAAGGTCTGGCAGAACTCGATGCTGCCCGGATATTCGATGGTGCCTCCGGGCATCGAGGGCTACACGCCGGCACTGGCCAAATACGCCGACATGCCGCAGATCGACCGCGAGGATGCGGCCAAGAAGATCCTGGAAAAGCTAGGCTATACACCCGAGCATCCGTTGAAGATGGAGATCCGCTACAACACCTCGGAGAACCATAAGAACACGGCCGTCGCCATCCAGGAACAGCTGAAGCCGCTCGGTGTCGAGGTGACGCTGCTCAACACCGACACCAAGACCCATTACAGCTTCCTCGAGCAGAAGGGTAACTACGACGTCGCCCGTGCCGCCTGGATCGCCGACTACAAGGATCCCGAGACCTTCCTCGGCATCTCGCGTAAGGCGAGCGGCAACAACTACTCGAACTACAACAGCCCTGCCTATGAAGCCGCCATGGACAAGGCGGCCGCCGCGGGCGGCAAGCCCGAGGACCGCATGAAGGACCTCGCCGCAGCCGAGCGCATCCTCGTCGACGACGTCGGCGAGATCCCGCTTCTCTACTACAGTTACCACGACATCGTTTCCTCGAAGCTGCATGGCTTCGACGACAATGTGATGGACATCCATCCGTCCCGCTTCATCTCCAAGGACTGATAAGAAACCTTGGCCGTGCCGCCGCTCTCTTTTTGGGAGCGGCGGTCGCGGTCTGTCGTCGTGCCGGGCCGAAAGTCGGATTGGATTTTCGGGCTGCCCGGTGCGAAGATCAGAGATGCCGGCGCGCCACGGATCTTCGACTGGAGAGCCTGTCGCGCTGGCTGAAGCGGGGCGCCGATGCTGCGTTATGTCTTCCGGCGGCTGTTGACCGCCATCCCGACGCTGTTCGTCATCGTGACGGTGGCGTTTTTCCTGATCCGCGTCGCGCCAGGCGGCCCGTTCAACCAGGAGCGGGGCCTGAGCCCCGAGATCAGGGCCAATCTCGAAGCCCAGTTCGGCCTCAACGATCCGCTCTGGCTGCAATATGTCCACTATCTCGGCAATCTTTTGCGCGGCAGTTTCGGCCCGAGCTACAATTTGCCGGATTTCACCGTCACCGAACTCTTCGCCAAGGGCCTGCCGATCTCGATACAGATCGGCACCTCGGCTCTGGTGCTGGCGCTGCTGCTGGGCTCGATCCTGGGCACCATCGCCGCGCTCAACCAGAACAAGATAGGCGATTATTCAGTGATCGCCTTGGCCACGGCAGGCAGCACCATCCCGACCTTCGTCATCGCGCCGGTGATCCAGCTCGTCTTCGGGCTGTCCTGGAAGCTGTTGCCGATCGGCGGCTGGGGCGACGGCGCCTTGATCAACAAGGTCGGGCCGGTGCTGACGCTGGCTCTTCCGCAGATCGCCATCGTCGCCCGCCTGATGCGCGGCTCCATGATCGAGAGCCTGCGTTCGCACCATATCCGCACCGCCCGCGCGCTCGGCCTGTCCGACTGGTCGGTGGTGGTCAAGCACGCGCTGCGCGGCGCCGTGCTGCCGATCGTCTCCTTCACCGGCCCGGCGGCGGCGGCGCTGTTGACCGGCTCGATCATCGTCGAGACGATCTTCTCCATACCCGGGGTCGGCCGCTACTTCGTCGATGCCGCCCTCAACCGCGACTACACGCTTGTCATGGGAACCGTGGTGGTGATTGCGCTCTTCACCATCGTCTTCAACCTGATCGTCGACCTGCTCTATGCGGTCGTCGATCCGAGGGTGCGCTATGACTGACCTCGCCGTCGCCGTACCCGAGCCGATCGTCGGCCGCTCGCTCTGGGGCAATGCCTGGGCGCGGCTCAAACGCAACCGCGCCGCGATGCTCAGCCTCTATTACCTGGCCTTCATTGCCATCATCAGCATTTGCGGTCCGTGGGTCGTGCCGCATGCATACACCACCATCTATGGCGACTATGTGCGCATGCCGCCGAGCCTTTCGGCCTATCCGAAACCCGACATGATCCAGGGTGCCCTGGGCGATGCCATCAAGCGCATGCGCGCCGACATCAAGGAATGGCACCAGGACGGCAATCGCGTCACCGTCACCGTCACCTCGACCAAGCCGATCGACGACCGCAACATCCGCTATCTCGACCGCTCCGACGCCTTCGACGACACCAGGATCGAGAACAAGTCGCCCGATGGCCTCGAAGTGACGATGAGCTCGGCCGTGAAGCAGCAATATTTCTTCTTCGGCACCGACAACACCGGCCGCGACCTGCTTTCGCGCACGCTGATGGCCGGACGCATCTCTTTGGCCATCGGCCTGCTCGCCGGCGTCGTCGCCGGCGTCATCGGCGTCATCTACGGCGCGACCGCGGGATTCTCCGGCGGCAAGGTCGACGAGGTGATGATGCGCATCGTCGACGTGCTCTATTCGCTGCCGTTCATCTTCTTCGTCATCATGCTGGTGGTGTTTTTCGGCCGCAACTTCGTGCTGATGTTTCTGGCGGTTGGCGCTGTGTTGTGGCTCGACATGGCGCGCATCGTGCGCGGCCAGGCGCTGTCGATCCGCAGGCAGGAATATGTCCAGGCGGCGGAGGCCATGGGCGTCGGCCAGCGCGGCATCCTGTTGCGCCATGTCATCCCCAACTTGCTTGGCCCGGTCGTCATCTACATGACGCTCTTGGTGCCGCAGGTCATCATCCTGGAGAGCTTCCTCTCCTTTCTCGGTCTAGGCGTGCAGGAGCCGATGACCAGCTGGGGCGTGCTGATCTCGGTCGGCGCCAAGAACATCGGTTACGCCAACTGGCTGCTTCTGTTCCCGGCCTTCTTCCTCGTCTCGACGCTGTTCGCCCTGAATTTCGTCGGCGACGGCCTGCGCGACGCGCTCGATCCCAAGGACCGCTGAGATGACTGCCTCCGAAACGATCCTCAGCGTCAAGGACCTGCGCGTCCGCTTCCAGACCCTCGACGGCACGGTCGAGGCGGTCAAGGGCATCAACATCAAGGTCAATGCCGGCGAGACGGTCGCCGTCGTTGGCGAATCCGGTTCCGGCAAGAGCCAGACGATGATGGCGGCGATGAGCCTGCTTTCCTCCAATGGCGAGGCGACCGGCCAGGTCGACTATCGTGGCCGCAATCTCCTGACGATGTCAAAGAGCGATCTGAACCAGGTGCGCGGTCGCAAGATCAGCATGATCTTCCAGGAGCCGATGACCTCGCTCGACCCGCTCTACACCATCGGCAACCAGCTGATGGAACCGATCAGTCGACACCGCGGGCTGAACGCGGCCGCGGCGCGGGAAGAGGCGCTGAAATTGCTCAGGCTGGTGCATATTCCAGATCCCGAACGGCGGATGAAATCCTATCCGCACGAGATGTCGGGCGGCCAGCGCCAGCGCGTCATGATCGCCATGGCCTTGGCCAACGATCCGGACATCCTGATCGCCGACGAACCGACGACGGCGCTCGACGTCACCATCCAGGCGCAGATTCTGATGCTGCTTGCCGAACTGCAGCGCAAGCTCGGCATGGCCATCGTCTTCATCACCCACGACCTCGGCATCGTGCGCCGCTTCGCCGACCGCGTCTATGTCATGCGCCTGGGCGAGGTGGTGGAGGAGGGCGATGCCGAAGCGCTCTTCGCCAATCCGCAGCATGCCTACACGAAGATGCTGCTGGCGGCCGAGCCGACGGGCGCCAAGGCGGCGCCGCCCGCCAGTGCGCCGGTGCTGCTCGAAGGCCGCAATGTCGAAGTCGTCTTCAAGATCGGCGGCGGCTTCCTTGGCGGCGAGCCGCTGATGCTGCGCGCGGTGGACAGGATCTCGATCCGGCTGAAGCGTAACCAGACGATCGGCATCGTCGGCGAGTCCGGTTCAGGCAAGTCGACGCTTGGCCGCGCGCTGCTCAGGCTCTTGCCCAGCGACGGCGTGATCCGCTTTGGCGACCGCGACATTTCGGACGCGGACCGCCAGGCGATGCGGCCGCTCAGGCGCGAATTGCAGCTGGTCTTCCAGGATCCGTTCGGCTCGTTGTCGCCCCGCATGACCGTCGGCCAAGTGATCACCGAGGGACTTTTGGTGCACGAGCCCTCATTGACCGGCAAGCAGCGCGACCAGCGCGCCGTCGAGGCGTTGCGCGAGGTCGGCCTCGATCCCAATGCGCGCAACCGCTACCCGCACGAGTTCTCCGGCGGCCAACGCCAGCGCATCGCCATTGCCCGCGCCATGATCCTGAAGCCGAAAGTGGTGGTGCTCGACGAGCCGACCTCGGCGCTCGACCGTTCCGTGCAGAAGCAGATCGTCGAGCTGTTGCGCAAGCTGCAGGCCGACCATGAGCTGTCCTACCTCTTCATCAGCCATGACCTCGCGGTGGTCCGTGCCATGGCCGACTACATCATCGTCATGAAGCAGGGAAAGATTGTCGAGGAAGGTCCGACGCAAGAAATCTTCGACAATCCGCGCGAAGCCTACACCCAGACGCTGATGAACGCCGCGATCGATACGGCACGGTTCCGTATGAGCGCTTGAAGCCGTGTAAGCTTAGCCTCGCTCGCCTCACTGCGAGGACGGGCACCTCTGGTTCCGCGTCGCGACGATCGCCTGCTGCTGTTGCTGCAGCCGTTCGATCCGGGCGGCTTCGCGGTTGGCGACCGCCGTCTTCACGCGCTCGCCGCCGAGCAGCCATGTCGGCACGCTGGTGCTGGCGACCTTGCCGCGAGCGATTGCGGTGCGTGAAATATCGGTCGCGGTGTCGCCGACCGCATTGTTGAGCTCGGGGCAGTTCATTTTGTCGTATTTCGCCGGGCCGATCGACGCGGTGGTCGACGAGCAGCCTGCCAGAAGCAGCGTCGCGATCGAAATGGCTATAAACTTGAACGTCATTCCCTCAATTAGCCGCTCTGCGGCTCCGCCTCAACAGTCCCATCCTCACGCTGCCTTACGCGGCCATGCAGCGCCTCAACAGATCGACGAGAAGCTGCATCGCGAGGTCGCCTGAACGCCAGGAGAACGCCCAAAGTCTCAGGTGAGACGTGAGACGGTCTCACGGTCGTCCCATGTTCTCTGCTTGTTCCCATCACCGAAGCGGCGCAAACCGTTGTGGCGCAAGGCTTTCAGGGGATTTCTCGGAAGCTTGAAACTGGTCGGAGTGGCAGGATTTGAACCTGCGACCCCCTCGTCCCGAACGAGGTGCGCTACCAGACTGCGCTACACTCCGTGACCAGACCGCGGGCTTATAGCTGCCGCTTTCCGATCCTGCAAGCGGCAATGGCAGTCCTTCTGTCGCATTTCCTTTCTTTCGCGAAGCTTGCCCGAATGGCATAGGATTTGGTTGTGAGGTAAAGGTCGGCTTAAAGGCTTTGTCGTAAGTCCGACCCATGGGAGCCGGACTTTTGACAGGGTCGTTTATGAGCCAGCGCATCGTCAGTTTCGTCATGAGCGGTGGCGTCGGGTCGCGGCTGTGGCCGCTGTCGCGCGAGGACAATCCCAAGCAGTTCCACGATTTCTCGGGCGACGGTTCGATGCTGGCCAAGACTTTGCGCCGGCTGGCGGCACGCCCGCAAGGCGAGACGCCGATCTTCCTGATCGCCGCGGAGCGTCACGCCGAGCGCGTCCATGCCGACCTTGCAGGTATCGATCTGGCCGGCGGCGGACCGCTGTTCGAGCCGACGGGCCGCAACACGGCCGCCGCCGTGGCGCTGGCCAGCCTGCGCACGCTCTCCGAATATGGCGACGAGCTGGTGCTGGTGGTGCCGTCGGATCACGAGATATCGACGCCTGGCCAGTTCTGGCAAAGCATCGAGGCGGGCGCTGCCGCGGCAAATGCCGGCCGGCTCGTGGTGTTCGGCCTGAAACCGACACAGCCCGAGACCGGCTACGGCTATATCGAGGTCGGGGCCGGCCAGGACGGCGTCTTCGACGTCTCGCGCTTCGTCGAGAAGCCGGATCTCGCCACCGCGCAGGCCTATGTCGACGCCGGCAGCTTCTACTGGAACACCGGCATCTTCCTGTTCCGCGCCGGCGCCATGCGCGACGCCTTCGCGGCCCATGAGCCGAGAATCTGGCAGGCGACGGAAGCCGCCTACAAGGCTGCGACCAGCGATCTGTCCGGTCTCTACATGCCGCTGGAACTCTATTCCGCCATCCCGTCGACCTCGATCGACTACGCCATCATGGAGCGCGCGAAACACATCGCCATGGTGCCCGCCGGCTTCCGCTGGAACGATCTCGGCTCCTGGCAGTCGCTGCTCGATGTCGGCCCGTCCGACAAGGGCGGCAACGTCATCGTTGGAGACGTCGTCGCCATCGATTGCGAGAACTCCTATATCCGCAGCGAGGGTCGGCTGCTGTCGGCCATCGGCATGAAAGACGTGGCGATCGTCTCCACGGCCGATGCCACCTTCGTCGCGCCGGTCAGCCACAGCCAGCACGTCAAGAAGATCGTCGAGCAATTGGAGAAATCCGGCCGGCTCGAAACAAGGTTCACGCCGGCGCATGATCGCGTCATCGAGAGCAGCGCCTGGCGGCGGCGCGTGCGCCACTGGCTGTTCGAGGAGACGCTGCCGCTGTGGTCGACTGTCGGCGTCGACGAACGCCATGGCGGCTTCCACGAGGCGCTGGGCTTCGACGCCGCGCCGCTGATGAAACCCAAGCGCATGCGCACGCAGGCGCGTCAGGTCTATGCCTTCGCGGTCGCCAAGGAGCGCGGCTGGGACGGCCCGGCCGACCGGCTGATCGCGCACGGCATCGACTTCATGGCGGGGCAGGGCCGCACGAAGCGCGGCGGCTGGGTGCGCACGCTCAACATCGACGGCTCGATCGCCGATCCGGTCGAGGATGCCTACGACCATTCCTGCGTGCTTCTGGCGCTCGCCCACGCCCATATGTCGGGCCATCCCGACGCGTTGCGGCTCGCAGGGGAGACATTCGCCTTCCTCGACGCGCATCTGGAAGATGCCCGCCTGACCGGCTTTCTGGAAACCTCAGACGGCGCGGAGGAACGGCGCTCCAATCCGCACATGCATCTGCTCGAGGCCTTCCTCGCCTGGCACAAGGCGACGGGCGAGCGCGTATATCTGCGCCGCGCGGCGCGCATCATCGATCTTTTCCGCAGCCATTTCTTCGATGCCGAGAGCTGGACGCTGGGCGAATATTTCGACGACGGCTGGAAACCGGCGGCAGGCGAGAAGCGGAGCTGGACCGAACCCGGCCATCATTTCGAATGGGCCTCGCTGCTGGTCGATTTCGCCGCTCGCAGCGGCCAGGGCGAACTCACCGCCTTCGCCCGCAAGCTCTATGCCTCGGCCGTTGCCAACGGCCTCAACCGCGCCACCGGCCTCGCCTATGGCGCGGTCTCGCGCCAGGGCCTGCCGCTCGACACGGTCTCGCGAAGCTGGCCGCAGGCCGAGGCGATCAAGGCGGCGATCGCGCTCGACGGCTCGGGCGGGCCGGACCTCAAGCCCGAGATCGAAGCGCGCGTCGGCCGCCTGTTCCGCTGGCACATAGACCCGGCGCCGCTCGGCCTGTGGATCGACCGCATCGACGAGCGCGGCCGCTCGCTGGCGACCGACGTGCCGGCCAGCATCTTCTACCACCTAGTCTGTGCGCTGACGCAGTATCTGGACGGCACGGCGGAGAAGGGGTAGCGGAAGAGATCGCAAGTCTCATTCCTTCGCGCCCCCCTCTGTCCTGCCGGACATCTCCCCCACATGGGGGGAGATCAGATGTTCCCCCCTCGTG